>NZ_JBVITE010000050.1:13632-67204 GCF_055575155.1 Kitasatospora sp. NPDC034533 | reverse complement strand
GTCATCGGTCAAGGTCAGCTCGGCCATCGGCCGCCCCATACGCGCCATGGGCACAGGCTACAGATATGAAGCGAATTTCAGGTGCAGGACACTAGCGAGGCAGGAATCGTGAGCCGTACCGACTACTTCGACGATCCGAACGCCCCGAAGGCCCAGCGGATCGTGCCCGCCGTCACCGCGTTCGTGGTGAACGAACACGGCGAACTCCTGCTGGAGCGGCGCTCTGACAACGGCCGCTGGGGGATGCCGGGCGGGGTCCTGGAGGTCGGGGAGAATCTTCTTGGGGCCGTCGTGCGCGAGGTGCGGGAGGAGACCGGCGTCGAGGTCGAGGTCACCGGCCTCGTCGGCACGTACAGCGACCCGGGGCACGTGATCGAGTTCTCCGACGGCGAGGTACGACAGGAGTTCTCCCTGTGCTTCCGTGCGCGGCCGATCGGGGGTCGGCTCGCCGCCAGTTCCGAGTCCATCGAGGTCCGCTGGGTGCCGCGGGAGGAACTCGAAGGGCTGGACATCGCTCCGACGACCAGACTCCGACTCGACCACGGCTTCCGCAAGGAGGAAGGCCCGTACCTCGGCTGACTCAGGCACCGCCGGACTCGGCCAGCCGCTTCGCGAGCCGGTCAACGGTCGAGGACCCCTGCCCGGCGGGGTCCAGGACCTTCCGCACAACCCACGCGGATGACAGCCGGATGCCGTGGAGTTGGCGGGAATCGCCCGTGTACGGCCTGCCCGGGCCAAGGTGAGTGCGGCGGCGCCCGCCGGGCCGCCATCCGCGACGACAGCGTTGTGCCTCGCCTGTGCTGCCGTGCCGTGTGGTTGTCGGCGGGCGCCGCCGCGGTCATCCGGCGTTCCGGAAGGGGGTGAGCTTGGCGATGTAGCCGGCCGAGATCTCCTCGGGCTGAAACCCGGTGGTCCGGGCGATCTCGCCGGCGGCCTGCTCGTTGACGGGCGGTGCGCTGGTCCTCGGAGAGCTGGGGCCGGCTGGTCGGAGGAAGCGGGTGGGCGGTCAGGCTCAGCGGAACAGGACCGAGCGGTACGGGGCGTCCTGGAGCTCGATGGTGGACTTCTGGTCCAGGATGGCGTCGGGCTGGCCTCCGCACGTGTTGTTCTTGTACAGGTAAGCCTTCTCGTCGGTGCCGTTGTACCACTCTGTCCAGTTGGTGAGGAACTTCCCCGTGGGAGCGGGCGGGAGGGCATGGCATCCCTCGGGGTTCTCCAGGCTGAAGTAGGTCACGTAGTCGCAGCCCCACCAACTACAGCCCTGGACACCGAGCACGAACGAGCCGTTGGCCGCGGTCGGTCCGGCGGAGGCAGGGGCCGGTGCGGCGGAGGCGGGGGCCGGTGCGACGGGTTCGTGAGTGGCGGCCTGTGCCGGGACGGCTGCGCCCAGCAGGGTCAGTGCCACCGTCACCGGGACAGCGGACAGGAGGGAGAGGACACGGCTGCGCATGGGAGGCCTTCCGTTCATACGGCGGTACGGGCGGCGCCCGGTGACCCGCCGGCAGGAGAGCGGCGCCCGGCGTGGGGCCGTTGCCCGGGGACATCCGCTCGGGGGCCTTCACTCGTTCCCGGGACGGGCCCGGCGGTATGCCCGGCAGTACTCGGACGGCTGAGCCCGGTGTGCCGGTACGAGCTCGTCCGCGGTGTCCTCCGGTCCGCCGCGCGGCGCGGGCGTCCCTCTTCAGGAAGCGTCGGTCGATCCGCCGCTGTAACTCGGCCCCCTTCTGCCCGGCTTCCTGTGGTGCTTCGGCCAGCGGCCCCGGACTTTTCCTGGACAAGACTTTCCCACAGGCCTGGTACCGATCAACCACAAGATCGACCAGCGCGAAGCCCTTCTGGGGCGTACCTGTCGAAGGACGCGAAGGTCACCCTCCTGTCCGGAGGGGAGGCCACGGGGTGGCGCCGGCCGGCCCTCGATGAGCCCTGAGGGCCGGCCGGCGCCCGGTGCCGTGCGCGCCTACAGCGCGCCGGTGTCCACCAGCGTCTGGAGACGGCTGACGACCCTGCCCAGGGTTCCGTCCTCCTCGATCCGTTCGAGGTGACCGCCGACGAAGCGGTCGATCCGAAGGTGCGCCGTGGCGATCCGGCGGAGCGTGTCGGCGTCGGCCGCGGCGATGAACGCCGGATCGGAGATTCGGCCGTCCTGGTACGGAGCCCAGTTCTTCCAGTCGAAGCCCTCCTCGACGAGGCCGCGGGCTGCGGCCACCACGGCGAAGTGCTCGACGGGGGCCAGGCCCAGGGGCAGTTGGGCGGGCGCTTCGGCGACCTGCGGCGTGGGGCGGTAGAGCGCGATGATCTCGCGGGCCGCTTCCTGTGTCAGCTCAGGCATTGTCCGAACCTCCGCACCAGTTGGTCAGGATCTCGTGGACGGTGAAGTTCCAGAAGTCCTTCGGCTTCTCCGTGCGGGTGTCCACCTGGTAGGTGAGGTCGCGCGGGAACAGCACCTCCTGCTCGGTGGGGAACTCCGAGTAGTCCCACACCTCCGCGCCCGTCTGGCCGTGGAAGTCGAGCAGGGCGTTCTTGGCGAACTTCTTGGCGATCTCCCGCTCCTTGCTCGTGCTCGTGTACGAGGTGTTGAGGAGCTTCGCACCCACCTGGTGCTTGGCCAGGCGATCCGGCTTCATGTTGTCACCGCGGAAGGTCGCCCCGGTGTGGAGCCTCAGGTTCCGCAGGCCGGAGTCGATGGCCTCGATGAGCGGCAGCAACTGGCGGTACTCCGGGTCGGTCGGCTTCTTCCGGTACAGCACGGAGTTGATGGCTTTGTAGTAGTTGGTCGTGTAGATGCAGACCGCCACGGCCTGCCGATAGGTCACCGAGGGTGGGAGCTTGATGCTGTCGATCTTCGCCTTCGCCTTCTTGACGTACACGTCGTAGTCGGCGGGCAGCTTGAGATCGAACACGTTGTCGTAGTTGTTCTTGATATCGGTGAACGTGGGGGTCAGTCGGTCGCCGACTTCCTCGGGCAGCGCCACGATCTTCACGGTGGACACCTTGGTGGTGTTCGACGAGGCGTAGTGCGCCGCCGCCCAGGTGAGCGCCGACAGCACCTCCTTCGAGTCCGCCTTGCGCACTCCGGTGCACACCAGCGGCGTGGCGACGCGCACCGTTTCGGTGGGATAGAAACAGGCGAGCGCCTGGAAGATCGCCCGGGTCGGGTTCCCGGCGTTGACGTCCCAGTCCTTCGGTTCGAAGACCAGGATCCGCTCGAAGTGGATCCCGAGGGCCGCCACCGGTTTCGAGATCCAGCAGGGCAACAGGGGCCGGTAGTCCTTGGCCTTGTCCTTCGCCAGGGCTTCGACGGAGACGCCCGCCTTGGCGAGCGCGCCCACCAGGCTTCCCTCCGTCGGGGCGTAGTCGTCGGGCCGGCAGGAGACGACGAGGACGTCGACGGCGTCGTCCGACGCCAGTTTCGTCAGGTCCCCCCACAGGAACTGGACTGTGCGCTCGTCCGTGTCGGGATGGTCGACCTTGATACTGTCGATCTTGGTCAGGGGCATGGTTGGTCCACCTTGAACTGTTCGGGGCCCGCCAAGGAGGAAGGCACCTCTCCGGCGGTCGGCGCGTGGCGGTCGTGACAGGTCAGGGGCGGTTCACTCCATGATTGCCTCGCCTGTGGATGTCTGGGACCCGCCCTGGGCGGCATCGCCGCTGCGGGGCGGACATGGGCCGCGATACCGGACATCTCCGGCACAGCACGGGTATGGGCGGGCCCTGGACTTCCACCGTAGGCGCGAAGAGGGACGGGCGGCCAGGGCCGGGCCGCTTCGGTGCGCACGAAGCGGGACCGCGTGCCGGCCGAGGACCCCGGCTGGCACTCACTCGGCGTCACCGGGGTCGATCTGCGGTGCAGTCCGGTCCCGTCACCACCACCGATCCGTGCACGGTGCGGAGTCACCTGACCGACCACTCGAACGGCGTAGCACCGCGGCGTCGGCGGCCGGTGGCGCGCCCGTCATGGAACGGCCGAACGGCCACGAACCGCAAAGGTGTCGTGGGCCTCTCGCGTCTCGGCCGTGAGGACGGGATCCACCGAGTGCTCCGACCGGGAACGTTCGCCGGGTTGGCGGCGCAGGGCCCGAACCGGTCGGCCTGTCTGGACCCCCGATGGGAGGGAGGCCGTCCCCGCCTTCTCAGTCCTGACGACGAGGACTTCGTCGTCCAGACGGCCGCCACCCGACCGTCAGGCTGGGACAGCCCTTCACCCGCTGGGCGATACGCGAACCACTCGCGTCCCTGCGGCGCTTGCGCGGTCCGGTGATCCGCATCGGCCGCGAGGTCCTGCGCTGCCTGCTCGCCCGATGTGGCGTCACCTTTCCGAGCATCAACACCTGGAAGGAAGACCGCTTCCCCGACCGCACGTTGGCGTTCGACGAGTGGGGCGTCCCCCGGTGCCGAGAGGGCACCGCGACCACCCCGGCCGCGCTCAGGGCGATCCGGACCGTGCGCCCGGGCGCGCCCCGGTCCACGTGGTCAAGGAGAACGACGTCCACCCGTGCGTCCCCGCCACCGGCAGGGTCCCCTGACGGACACCTGGCGGAACCGATCCGCCACGAGAACCGCGACCGCCGAGCCGCTCTCCCTGGGAGTGGCTCGGCGGGCGCGTGGCGCGGTCAGCCGTGGGTGAGGCAGCGCCTGAGCTCGTCGAGGTCGTAGAAGTGACTGTTCTTGGCCACCGGCGTGCAGGAGGGCTTGAAGGCGGTTTCCTTCTCGTTGTAGAGCATCCGGACCAGGTGGGTGGCGGGCTTGCCGTCGGTGGGCGTGTTCGCGTACAGGTCCCACTGGATGTTCGCGGCCATCGGGGCGACGTCCGCGCCGCGCCACGGGTTGTTCCGGTAGCTGTACGGCTGTCCGGGCTCGGCGGGTTCGGTGCTGCCGGGCAGGCCCATGAGGGCCGCGAGCGGTTCGATCTCCTCGGCGTGGGTGAAGCGCAGGACCGCGCCGTTGTCGCTGGTGCCGGCGGCCTTGGCCTCGGCCTGGGCGAGGAGGTCGTCGAGGAGGACGCCGGCCATCTTGTAGGTGATCGTGCGGCCGCTGAAGGCGGGGCCCTTCTGGTAGAAGTCCTCCGCGTCGTCGAGGTAGGCGAACCACTGGGCGTCGCGCGGGGCGAGGAACCGGGTGAGATCGACGTTCGGAGCCTCGACGCTCAGGTCGGGAGCCGCGGCGAAGAGCTGGTAGAGCGAACGCGCGAAGGAGACCTGACCGGCGGCGGGCAGCGCCGAGACGAAGGCGGGGCGGAACAGGCGCGAGACGACGCGGTGCGCCGCCTCCGCCGTACGGGGGTCGCCGTCGATCGTGGCCAGGACGGCCGAGAGGTCCGGGTCGGTCTTCAGGTAGGCCTGGTAGTCGGCGTTCTGCGGCTGCTTGTGGAAGTACAGCAGGTTCTTGTCCGTGACGGGGGGCTTGATCAGGCCGGCCAGCGCCGGATCTCCGGCAGCCAGTCCGCCGGTGAAGGCGTCGGCGCTCGCCACGGCGCGCGCGACGCCCGAGGTCTCGACGACGATGGGCTCGTGCTCCGCGGCGATCTTGCCGAACAGCGACGGCAGACGCTGCTCCATGCGCAGGGCGGTCTGCCGGTGCTCCTGGGCGCCGCGCGCGGAGAGGCTGCCGTAGCCGAGGGCCTTGGCGGCGTCGAGGAGTGACTGGACCTGCGGGGCCAGGTCCTCGCCGAGGTCGGTGAGGGCGTCCTGTTGCTGCGCCGTGCGCAGGACGGCGAGCACCGCCTCGCCGTCATCGCCGTCCGACATGGCACGCGAGCCGTGACGGGCGACGTTCTCGGTGAAGACCGGGCTGAAGCCCTTGGGCGGCTTCTGGTACTTGCTCGCCTTCTCCTGCGGCGCGTACGGGGTCTTCGTTCCGTAGAGGCCCTGGTCGGTGTACCGGGCACCGGACCAGTCCCCGGCGGACGCGGTTCCCGCGGTGCAGAGCACACCGGCGGCGAGGGTGACGGCCATGACGGCCGAGAGGGGAGCGGTGCGGTTCAAGGCGGTCCTTCGGGTTCGTTCGTTCCACCGGTCGCGTGTGGCGGAGCGAACAGTCGCACGACCCGGGGAAGTCCCACCGGCGCCGGGCCCTACCCGGGGTGAAGGGGAGCTGAACGGTGACCGCCCGGGCGGTGTCGCCGGACCGCCACCACGGCCGGCGCGCCCGCTGCCCGCGGCCGCGCTGCTTCGCCCCGGCCCGCCGCCGGAACGACGCGCGGCGGGGGCGCCGGGGGCCCGCCCGCACTCGGCGCCGGCGCGTCGGGCCGCCGAGTAGCCCCGGGGGAAGGGCAGGCGGGCCTGAACACGGGGGGACGGGAATGGCCCTGTGCTGCCGCCGGGTTCGAGGCGGATCGGGCGGTCGCGTTCGCGGGTGGACCGCTGCCCGCCGTGGCGGACGGGTCAACAGCCGTGGGGCGCGATGATGCGGCGCGCGGGTAGGCCCTCTGGACTTACTAGGACGTCCAACTATATGGTCGATGACAGGTCCGCGGTGTCAGGGAAGCCGGTGTGAGTCCGGCACGGTCCCGCCACTGTGACCGGGGAGTCCGTCCTCGCAGACGAAGGCCACTGGCAGCCAGCCGGGAAGGCCAGAGGGCGTGCGGTGATCCGGGAGTCAGGATACCGGCCGCGGGTGATCCGTGTTTTCCACGAGGATGGAGACGACACGCATGGCTCCGGGCTGCATCCGTTCCGCTGCTCCTGGTTGTCCCGTGCCGACGGCTGCCGGGGCGCCCATACCCTGACGCTCCGTTCGACCGCCGTCCTGCCCGCACCGAGCGCGCACCACTGTGCGCCCGTCGACGGGCGACGGCCTCCATTCCTCCTCTCCCACCCTTGTCGAGAGAAGGAACCGATGGTCCGCGAACTGACCCACTACGTCGGCGGCAAGCCCGTCGCCGGCGCCTCCGGTCGCTTCGGCGACGTGTACGACCCCAACACCGGCCGGGTGCAGGCCCGGGTGCCGCTGGCGAGTCGGGCCGAGGTCGAGGCGGTGATCGCCGACGCGGCCCAGGCCCAGCCGGCCTGGGCGGCCTGGAACCCGCAGCGGCGGGCGCGGGTGCTGCTGCGCTTCCTCCAGCTGGTCGACCAGGAGAAGGACGAACTGGCCCGACTGCTGTCCTCGGAGCACGGCAAGACCGTGGCCGACGCCCACGGCGACCTCCAGCGCGGCCTGGAGGTGGTGGAGTTCGCCGCCGGGATCCCGCACCTGCTGAAGGGCGAGTTCTCCGACAACGCCGGCACCGGCATCGACGTGTACTCGATGCGCCAGCCGCTGGGCGTGGTCGCCGGCATCACCCCGTTCAACTTCCCGGCGATGATCCCGCTGTGGAAGGCCGCACCGGCGCTGGCCTGCGGGAACGCCTTCGTCCTCAAGCCGTCCGAGCGGTGCCCCTCGGTGCCGCTGCGCCTGGCCGAGCTGTTCCTGGAGGCGGGGCTTCCGCCGGGCGTGTTCAACGTGGTCAACGGCGGCAAGGAGGCCGTGGACACCCTGCTGGAGGACCCGCGGGTACAGGCGGTCGGCTTCGTCGGGTCGACGCCGATCGCGCAGTACGTGTACGCCACCGCCGCCGCGCACGGGAAGCGGGCGCAGTGCTTCGGCGGCGCGAAGAACCACCTGATCGTGATGCCGGACGCCGACCTCGACCAGGCGGCGGACGCGCTGGTCGGCGCCGGGTACGGCTCGGCCGGCGAGCGCTGCATGGCGATCTCGGTGGCCGTCCCGGTGGGGGAGGCGACCGCGGACGCCCTGGTGGCCAAGCTGGTCGAGCGGATCGCCTCGCTGAAGGTCGGGCGCTCGGACGACGCGGCGGCGGACTTCGGCCCACTGGTCGGTGCCGACGCGCTCGCCCGGGTTCGCGGCCACCTGGACGCCGGGGTGGCGGAGGGGGCCGAACTCGTCGTGGACGGGCGTGGCTTCCGTCTTGAGGGCCACGAGGACGGCTACTTCCTCGGCGCCTCCCTGTTCGACCGGGTGACGCCGGACATGCGGATCTACCGGGAGGAGATCTTCGGCCCCGTCCTCACGGTCGTGCGTGCCGCCGACTACGAGGAGGCGCTGCGGCTGCCCAGCGAGCACGAGTTCGGCAACGGCGTGGCCATCTACACCCGGGACGGCGACACCGCCCGGGACTTCGCCCGCCGGGTGAACACCGGCATGGTCGGGGTCAACGTCCCGATCCCGGTGCCGATCGCCTACCACACCTTCGGCGGCTGGAAGCGCTCCGCCTTCGGCGACCTCAACCAGCACGGGCCGGACGCGATCCGCTTCTACACCCGCACCCGCACCGTCACCTCGCGCTGGCCCTCCGGGGTCAAGGAGGGCGCGAGCTTCACCATGCCGACGATGGGATGAGCGCCATGCACGACCTCACCGACGACCAGCGCGCCATCGCGGAGACGACCCTGGCCTTCGCCCGTGAGCACCTCGCCCCGAACGCCGTCGCGTGGGACCAGGCCAGGCACTTCCCGGTGGACGTGCTGCGCAAGGCCGCCGACGTCGGCCTCGCGGGCGTGTACGTGCGCGAGGGCTCGGGCGGATCCGGACTCACCCGCGCCGACGGGGTGGCCGTCTTCGAGGCCCTGGCGACGGGCTGCCCCTCCATCGCCGCCTACCTGTCCATCCACAACATGGTCGCCTGGATGGTCGACCGGTACGGCAGTCGGGCCCAGCGCTCCCGGTGGCTGCCCGGGCTGTGCTCGGCCGAGCACCTGGGCAGCTACTGCCTGACCGAGCCGGGCGCGGGCTCGGATGCCGCCGCGCTGGCCACCCGGGCCCGCCGGGACGGGGAGCACTGGGTGCTGGACGGCGTCAAGCAGTTCATCTCCGGCGCTGGTGCGGCCCGGGTCTACGTGGTGATGGCGCGCACCGGCGGGCCCGGGGCGAGCGGGATCTCCGCGTTCGTCGTCGAACGGGACGACGCCGGCGTCTCGTTCGGGCCGAACGAGAAGAAGATGGGCTGGAACGCCCAGCCCACCCGCCAGGTGCTGCTGGACGGCGTCCGGCTGCCCGCCGACCGGCTCCTCGGGGCCGAGGGCGAGGGCTTCCGGATCGCCATGAACGGGCTCAACGGCGGCCGGCTCGGCATCGCCGCCTGCTCGCTCGGCGGCGCCCAGGAGGCGCTGGAGCGCGCCACCCGCCACCTGGCGGACCGAGAGGCCTTCGGCACCCGCCTCCTGCACGCCCAGGCGCTGCAGTTCCGGCTCGCCGACATGGCGACGGGGTTGGAGGCGGCCCGCTCGCTGCTGTGGCGGGCGGCGGCCGCGCTGGACCGGGGTGACCCGCGGGCGCCGCAGCTGTGCGCGATGGCCAAACGCCTCGCCACCGACACCGGCTTCGAGGTCGCCAACGCCGCGCTGCAACTCCACGGCGGCTACGGCTACCTGGCCGAGTACGGAATCGAGAAGACCGTCCGCGACCTGCGGGTGCACCAGATCCTTGAAGGGACCAACGAGATCATGCGCGTCATCGTCGCCCGCGGCCTGACCGGAGCCGCGTGATGGCCGAGCACACCGCCGACGAGGTCCTCGTCCAGCGCGAGGGCAGGGCGGGCCTGATCGTCCTCAACCGCCCCACGGCCCTGAACGCCCTCACCCACGGCATGGTCCGCGCGATCGCCGAGGCGCTGGACGCCTGGGAGGCCGACGACCGGGTGGAAACCGTCGTGGTCAGCGGCGCGGGGGAGCGGGCGTTCTGCGCGGGCGGCGACATCGTCGCCATCCACCGCGCCGCCACCGGCGGCGACCCGGGCGCCGTCGAGGAGTTCTGGCGCGACGAGTACCGCCTCAACGCCCGGATCGCCCGCTACCCCAAGCCCTACGTCGCCGTGATGAACGGGATCGTGATGGGCGGCGGGGTCGGCGTCTCCGCCCACGGCAGCGTCCGGATCGTCACCGAGACCACCCGCATCGCCATGCCGGAGGCCGGCATCGGCTTCGTCCCGGACGTGGGCGGCACCTACCTGCTCGCCCTGGCGCCGGGCGAGCTGGGCACCCACCTCGCCCTGACCGCCGGGGCCGTCGGGGCCGGTGACGCGCTGCTGTGCGGTCTCGCCGACCACTTCGTCCCCGCCGAGCGGCTGCCCGCCCTGCTCGACGACCTGGCCGAGCTGCCCGTACACGGCGCCCTCGAACGGCACGTCCGGCCCGCGCCGCCCGGCGTGCTGGACGCACGGCGGACGTGGATCGACGCCTGCTACGCGGCCGGCACCGTCGAGGAGATCCTCGACCGGCTCGACAGCAGCAGCGAAGCCGAGGCCAAGGAGGCGGCCGACCGGATCGCCGCCAACTCCCCGACCGCCGTGAAGGCCACGCTGGCGGCCCTGCGCCGGGCCCGGGCCCTCGGACCGCTGGAGGCCGTGCTCGACCAGGAGTACCGCACCTCCTGCGCGGCCCTGGCCACGCCGGACCTCGCCGAGGGCATCCGGGCCCAGGTGATCGACAAGGACCGCAAGCCGCAGTGGAGCCCGTCGACGCTGGACGCCGTCGAACCCGCCGCCGTGGCCCGCTACTTCGCCCCGCTCGGCGAGCGCGAACTCGGCCTCGCCGCCACCACACCCCTGGAGCGCTGGTGACCCACACCGTCGGATTCGTCGGACTCGGCAACATGGGCGGTCCGATGGCCGCGAACCTCGTCAAGGCCGGCCACCGGGTGTTCGGCTACGACCTCGCGGCCCCGGCCCGGGACCAGGCCGCGGCACAGGGAGTGACGATCGCGCGCTCGGCGGCCGAGGCCGTCGGCGAGGCGGACGTGGTGCTGACCATGCTGCCGGCCGGGCGCCATGTCCTCGACGTCTACGCCGAGTTGACCGAGGCGGCAGCCGGAGCACTGTTCGTCGACTGCTCCACCATCGCGGTCGGGGACGCCCGGGCGGCCGCCGACCTCGCCCGGGTCGCCGGGCACCGCGCCGTCGACGCCCCCGTCTCCGGAGGCGTGGCCGGCGCCGAAGGGGCAAGCCTGACCTTCATGGTCGGTGCCGAGGACGCCGACTTCGCCGAGGCCGAGCCGGTGCTCGCGGCGATGGGCAAGCAGGTCGTCCATTGCGGGGCTACTGGTGCCGGGCAGGCCGCGAAGATCTGCAACAACATGATCCTCGGCGTCTCCATGATCGCGGTCAGCGAGGCCTTCGTCCTCGGGGAGCGCCTCGGACTCAGTCACCAGGCCCTGTTCGACGTCGCCTCCGCAGCCTCCGGGCAGTGCTGGGCGCTGACCAGCAACTGCCCGGTGCCCGGTCCGGTTCCGACCAGCCCGGCCAACCGCGGCTACGCGGCCGGGTTCGCGGCGGCCCTGATGGCCAAGGACCTCGGGCTGGCCGCCGACGCCGCTGCCGCCTCCGCCGCACCCGTCGAACTGGGCCGGCGGGCAGCCGAGTTGTTCGCCGCGTTCGCCCGGGGCGAGGCCGCAGGCCTGGACTTCTCGGCCATCATCACCACTCTCCGGGAGGAGACCGCATGACGTACGACACGATCCTGGTCGAGCGCAAGGGCCGGGTCGGGGTGATCACGCTCGACCGCCCGAAGGCGCTCAACGCGCTGAACAGCCGGCTGATGAACGAGGTCGTCGCGGCGGCCACGGAGTTCGACCGTGACCCGGAGATCGGCGCGCTGGTGGTCACCGGCTCGGAGAAGGCCTTCGCGGCCGGCGCCGACATCAAGGAGATGCAGTCCCTCGACTTCGTCGACGCCTACCTCGGCGACTGGTTCGCAGCCTGGGACCGCTTCGCCGCCCTGCGCAAGCCGGTCGTCGCGGCCGTCGCCGGCTACGCGCTCGGCGGTGGCTGCGAGCTGGCGATGCTGTGCGACATCCTGCTGGCGGCGGACACCGCGAAGTTCGGGCAGCCGGAGATCAAGCTCGGGGTGATCCCCGGCATCGGCGGCTCGCAGCGGCTGACCCGGGCGGTCGGCAAGGCGAAGGCCATGGAGCTGTGCCTGACCGGGCGGATGATGGGCGCCGAGGAGGCCGAGCGGGCCGGGCTGGTCTCCCGGATCGTCCCGGCGGACCAGCTGCTGTCCGAGGCGCTGGCCACCGCCGAGACGGTCGCGGCGATGTCCACCCCGGCGGCGATCATGATGAAGGAGAGCGTCAACCGCGCCTTCGAGACCACCCTCGCCGAGGGCGTCCGCTTCGAACGCAGGCTCTTCCACGCGACGTTCGCCACGGCCGACCAGAAGGAGGGCATGGCGGCCTTCGCGGAGAAGCGCCCGCCGTCCTTTACCCACCGCTGACCGTCCACGCGCTGCGCCGCCCCTGCGTCCCGGGGCGGCGCACGCTGCGCAGGGCCCGGAACGGCTCAGCAGGTGGGTGTCCGGCCCGGCCTGGCGGTGTCCGGCCCGGCCCGGCCGCCGGTCGGATACGGCCGCGAGACAGGCCAGGGCAGCGTGGCGTGCCGCTCGAACCCTTGACCGGATCTTTTCCGTTTCGCCATGATGGACCGTCACGTTGTGACTCCGCCGCTGGGGGAAGTCCGGTCCGAATCCGGCGCTGACCCGCAACGGTAGGCCGCCTGCTCACGCCGGCGGCGAGCCCGAGTACCCGGCGGCGGAGGTGTGTCGTCCCCTCCTCCCGTCGTGGTCTGCGGGCCGGAGCTCCGAGGGCTGCCCGGCGTGTCGCCGACGTCCTCCGGGCCCCTGCGTCCAGGCCCGGAAAGGCACCCATGCCCGCGCTCCGCCGTACCCTCGGTCTGCTCGCGATACCCGCCCTCGCAGTCGCCACCGCGCTCCCGGCGGCCACCGCCGCCCACGCCGCACCTGCCGCCGCCACCTCGTCGCCGACGATCCGCCCCGACGCCGCCGCGGGCGGCTGGCTGGCCCGCCAACTCGTCGACGGCGACCACTTCGAGTCCGTCTTCAACGGGACCGCCTACCCCGACCAGGGCCTGACCGCCGACGCGGTGCTGGCCTTCGCGGCCTCGCACAGCTCGGACGAGGCCGCGGCCAAGGCCACCGCCTGGCTGGCGAAGCCCGAGATCATCAGCGGCTACCTCGGCGACGGCACCACCGAGGCCTACGCGGGTGCGACGGCCAAGCTGCTGCTTGCCGCCGAGGTCCGCGGCGCGAATCCGGCCTCTTTCGGCGGCGTCGACCTGCCGGCCCGGCTGCGCTCGCTCCAGACCGCCGAGGGGCGCTTCTCCGACCGCTCGCAGTGGGGCGACTACAGCAACGCCTTCGGCCAGTCGCTCGCCCTGATCGCGCTGCACCGCACCCCCGGAGGCGTCCCGGCCGCCGCCGTCGACTTCCTGGCGAACAGCCAGTGCGCGGACGGCGGTTACCCGGTCTCCTTCGGCCAGAGCACCTGCACGAGCGACGCCGACGCGACCGCGCTCGCCGTCCAGGCGCTCGCCGCCACCGGCCGTGCCGCCAAGGCGGACGCCGGCCTCACCTGGCTGACCACCCACCAGAACGCCGACGGCGGCTTCGCGGCCGCCGGGGCCACCACCTCCAACGCCAACACCACGGGCCTGGCCACCCAGGCGCTGCTCTCCGGCGGGCGCTTCACTGCCGGCCTCAAGGGCTGGAACCGACTGGTGAAGCTCCAGCAGGGCTGCTCCGCCGACCCGGCGGTGCGCGGTGCCGTCGCCTACGACGCGGCCGGTTTCAACGCGGGCAACGGTGCCCGGGCCACGGCGCAGGCCGTCCTCGGCTTTGCGGGCACCCCGCTGGCCACGCTCTCCGCCGCCGGCGCCCGCCCCGATGCCCCCACGATGGCCTGCCCGGCGCCGACCTTCCGCTGAACGAGCCCGAGACCAGGAGGAGTTCACCGATGACCGACAACCTCACCGCAGCCCGCCCGGCCCGCCGTACGCTCGGCTCCATCGCCGCCGCAGCGGCCCTCACCGCCGGCCTGCTCGGCGTCTCCGCCGTCCAGGCCCCGCAGGCCCGGGCGGCAGCCTGCACCGGCACCACCGGGGTCACCGTCGTGGTCGACTTCACCGCCGTCGGCGGCGGCATCCAGACCGGCTGCGCGCTCGGCGACCCGGCCAACGGCCTGGCGGCGCTCACCGGGGCCGGATTCTCGTACGCCTTCCACCCGCGCTACCCGGGCTTCGTCTGCACCATCAACTCCTTGCCGTCGACCTGCACCAACCCGAGCGGCAGCGCCTACTGGTCGTACTGGCATGCCCAGCACGGCGGCCCCTGGTCGTACAGCAACCTGGGCGCGGGCAGCTACGACCCGGCGCCGGGCGACGTCGAGGGCTGGTCCTTCGGCGCCGGCGCCCAGCCGGGCATCACGGCCCCCTGACATCCGGAACACCCCGGGGCCCGGCTCCTTTCGGGAGGGGCCGGGCGCCGGCGGCCCGGAGTCCGGTTGCCGCGGCACGCCCGGTGCCGATGGGTGGGGCGTTCGAGCCGGCCACCCCGGTGCTGACCGTGATCCGATCGACACGGAGTACCGTTGACTACCCGTCAGCGACCGTGGTCTGATGAACCGATTTTCACCCTCGGCATTCAGGGGAAGCCGGTCGAACTCCGGCGCTGACCCGCAACCGTGGACCCACCTGACGGTGGGTGAGCCGGAATGCCTGGACCGAGGGTCTGTTCATGGAGCACTTGCGTCGTCGCGGACTACGACGCGGTCCGAGCGGCCCCGTATCCGGGTGGCCGTGGGCTGCGCCGTCGCCTCCCGCGCCGACCGACCAGGGAGCCGTCGTGAGGGTCAGCAGCAACAGCACAGGTCACAGGAACCGGGAGCTCGCGTCCCTGGTGGTCGCCGGCACTGTCGCGGCCGCCGTCGGCGGCACCGTTCTGCTCGGTCACCCCGGTACCGCCGTCGCCGACCCCGCCGGGCAGTGCACCACGACGACCGGCGCGATCGCCGCCGACCCCGCCCACCGGCGTGGCGTCGTCCAGGGCTGCGACGGCCATCCCACCGCCGCCGCCGCGCCGGCCCCGAGCGCAGGCCGGACCCCCGACGCGGCCAAGGCCAGCGCCTACCTCACCGACCCGGCCCGGCTCATCGACGGCCACTACTATGAGGGCTTCCCCGCCTTCGCCGACTTCGGCCTCACCATCGACGGCGCCTTCGCCCTCGCTGCCACCGGCACCGACGACACCGCGCTGCGCAAGATCGTCGACTTCCTGGACCGGCAGGGCAAGGACGCGAGCGAGCGCACCGTCAACGACTGGACGGCCGTCGGCACCGAGTACGCCGGGGGCGGCTCCATCGGCAAGGAGGCGCTGCTCGCCGAGATCGTCGGCCGCAACCCGCGCGCCTTCGGCGGCCACGACCTGATCGCCGCCCTCGCCGCGATGGTGTGCACCAAGGCTGACGCGAACACCGGCTGCGCCGCCCCGGGCAACTACGGCTACGCCACCTCCGTGTTCTCCCAGGCGCTCGCCGTCATGGCCCAGCTCAGGGCCGGGGACTCGACCAGCGCCGCCCCCGCCGTCGCCTACCTGAGGAGCCTCCAGCACGCGGACGGCTCCTGGCCGAGCCTGATCCCCGCCGCCGGCGACTCCGACGTGGACAGCACGGCGATGGCCGTCATGGCCCTCGCCCTCGTGCCCGGGGACGAGGCCGCGCAGGCGGTCGACAAGGGGCTCGGCTGGCTCGCCTCGCGGCAGCTGCCCGACGGCGGCTTCCCCGGCGCGGCGGGCGACTCGACCAACTCGGCCGCGCTCGCCGTCCAGGGCATGACGCTGCGCGAGGCCGCCTACGGCGGACAGATCGCCAAGGCGCTCGACTTCCTCGCCGGCCGGCAGAACGGCGACGGAGGGTTCAGCGTCGCCGCCGCCGGACCGAAGGGTTCGGACGTCCGCGCCTCCACCCAGGCGGTCGGCGGTGCCACCGGCATCTCCTTCGGCACCCTGACCCGCGACCTCGGCGGCACACCGACGCCGACGCCCACCGGAACACCGACCACCACCCCGACGGGCACGCCCACGGCTACTCCCACCACCACGCCGACGGGCACACCCACCGGGACACCGACCGCCACCACCTCCAGCACCCCGACCGGCACCCCCGCCACGACCGCGCCGGCTCCGGCCACCGGCACCCCGGCGGCCGGTGGCGGCCCCAGCACCTGGCCGGCCGGAGGCATCGACACTCCGGCGGGCGGCGGCGGTGCTGTGGCCCAGGGCGTGACGGTGCAGACCGGGTCCGGCAAGCTGGCCAGCACCGGGACCCAGGCCCTGACGCTGACGGCGGGTGCCGGTGTGCTGACCGCGCTCGGCGCCGCCGCCGTCCTCGTCGCCCGTCGCCGTCGCACCGTGGCCCCGGGACGGCACCGGTGAACCGGGGACTCGGCACACGTCTCGGCCGGTTGTCCGGGGCCGCGGCGTTGACCTTCTCCCTGGCCTTCGGCGGCGTCGCCGCGGGCACCGTCCCGGCCGCCGCGGCGCCGCTGCCGATGGACCAGTGCACCACCACCTCCGGGGTCGTGCTCGCCGTGGACTTCAGCAAGTGGGGCGGACCGTTGCTGCGCTCCTGTGGCACCACCCCGACCACCGGTTACGCCCTGCTCAACCAGGGCGGCTGGAAGACCACCGGCACCGGGCACGACGGCCCGGCGTTCATCTGCCGAATCGGCTACAGCGGCTTCCAGGGCGGCAAGCAGTTCCCGACCCCGGACCAGGAGAAGTGCGTCCTGACACCCCCGGCCACCGCCTACTGGTCGTACTGGCACGCCGACCCGGGCCAGAACGAGTGGTCCTACAGTCAGCTGGGCGCGATGCTCTACCAGCCGAAGCCCGGCAGCGTCGACCTGTGGATCTACGGCGGCACCGACATCGAGGGCGCCGAAGGCCGTCCGACCTTCTCGCCCGACAGCGTCCGGGCGCACGACGCCAGCCCCGGCGGGCAGCCGGCCGGCCCCGGCCAGGGCAGCTCGGGCGGTGCCGGCGGCGCGTCGACGGGTGGTGGTTCCGGGGCGAACGGTGGCAGCGGTTCCGGCAGCGGATCGAGCGGCACCGGCGGCTCCGGCACGACCGGCGGCTCCGGCACGACCGCCGGCTCCGGGACCGGACGAGCGCCGGCGCCCGCCAAGCCCCCGGCGGGCGGAGCCCCTCCGCCCGCGCCCGGCACGCCCCCGGGGACCGGCGGCGCCCCCGAGGACGGGACCGCCCCGGCGGACGCGCCCGAGCCGGCGGCCCCCGCTGCCCCCGGGCCGGTCGAGCCGTCCACCGCGCCGCCGACGGACACCCTGAGCGACCGGCCGACGGAGCAGCCCGCCGTGGCCGCGCCGACGGCCACCCCCGCCGTGCCCGGCGCGGTGGTGAACGCCGACCCGGTGGCCGACGCCCCGCACGACTCCGGCTCGATGCTCCCCGCCGTGATCGGGTCCGTCCTCGTCGCGGCGCTCGGCGCGGCCACCGTGGTCACCGCACGCCGCCGCCGCCGACAGGCCGAGTGATCCGGTGACCACGCTCGACAAGCCCGGCACCGGCTCCCCGCAACGTACCCCGGGCCGGACGCCGGCGAGCCGGCGCAGCCCCCGGAACCTGCACCCCCTGGCCTGGTGGACCTGGGCGCTCGCCCTGGCCACGGCGGCCAGCCGCACCACCAACCCGCTGCTGCTCCTGCTCGTCCTCGCGGTCCTCGGCTACGTGGTCACCGCCCGCCGCACCGAAGCGCCGTGGGCGCGCGGATTCACCTACTACCTGTGGCTGGCCCTGACCGTGGTGGCGATCCGGGTGGCCTTCCGCTGCGTCTTCGCCACCGGCGTCACCCCGCACGACCACCTGCTCTTCTCCCTACCGCACGTCCCCACCCCCGCCTGGTACGCGGGGATCCGGATCGGCGGCCCGGTCTCGCTGGAGGCCACACTCTCCGCGGCCTTCGACGGGCTGCGACTGGCCTGCCTGATCTGCTGCATCGGGGCCGCCAACACCCTGGCCAACCCCAAGCGGGCCCTGCGCGTCCTGCCCGGCGTGCTGTACGAGCTGGGCGTCGCCGTGACGGTGTCGCTCAGCGTGGCACCGCAGCTGGTGCAGAGCGTCCAACGCGTCGCCCGCGCGCGGCGGTTGCGCGCCTGGCAGCGCAAGGGGGTGGGCGCGCTGCGCGGCATCGTGGTGCCGGTGCTGGAGGACGCGCTGGAGCGTTCGCTGCACCTGGCCGCCGCGATGGACTCGCGCGGTTACGGGCGGTCGGGCACCGCCTCGCGCCGCTCCCGTCGGCTCACGGGTGCGCTGATGCTGCTCGGCATGTGCGGTCTGTGCGCCGGAGTGTACGGGCTGCTGGACGGAACGGCGCCCGCCGCGCTGGGACTGCCGGCCTTCGTCGCGGGAGCCGTGCTCTGCGTGGCTGGGCTGCTGCTCGGAGGCCGGCGGGTACGGCGCACCACCTACCGGCCGGACCGCTGGCGGGCCGCCGAGTGGGGGGTCGCCGGTTGCGGGGTCGCCGCCGCCGTCCTGCTGTTCGCGACCGTCGGCTACGACGCCACCGACCTCAACCCGTCGCTCTACCCGCTGGATTGGCCGGCCCTGCCGCTCGTCCCGGTGCTCGCCCTGCTGCTGGCGGGCGCGGCCGGGATCGTCTCGCCGCCGCCGGCCCGCACGCCCGCGGCCTTCGCGCCCGCTCCGCCGGTACCGACCGCCCGCACACCGAGGTGACCACGTGATCCGATTCGACCAGGCCGGCGTGGTGTACGACGGCGAGACCACGCCCGTGCTGCGCGACGTCGACCTGCACATCCCGGAGGGTGAACTCTGCCTGGTGGTCGGCCGGACCGGCGCCGGCAAGTCCACCCTGCTGGGCGCCGTCAACGGCTTGGTGCCGCACTTCACCGGCGGCACCCTGCGGGGCCGGGTCACCGTGGACGGCCGGGACACCGCCCACCACCCGCCGCGTGAACTCGCCGACGTGGTGGGCGTGGTGGGACAGGACCCGCTCGCCGGCTTCACCACCGACACGGTGGAGGAGGAACTGGCGTACGTCATGGAGCAGCTGGCGATCCCGCCGGAGGTCATGCGCAAGCGCGTCGAGGAGACCCTCGACCTGCTCGGCCTCGCGGACCTGCGCCACCGCGCCCTGCACGAGCTCTCCGGCGGGCAGCAACAGCGCGTCGCCATCGGCTCCGTGCTCACCGCGCACCCGCGCGTCCTGGTCCTGGACGAACCGACCTCGGCCCTCGACCCGACCGCCGCCGAGGAGGTGCTGGCCGCGATCACCCGGCTCGTCCACGACCTCGGCGTCACCGTGCTGCTCGCCGAACACCGCCTGGAGCGGGTCGTCCAGTACGCCGACCGGGTCGCCTACCTGCCCGGTGACGGCACGGTCGTGCACGGGCCGCCCGCCGAGGTCTTCCGGGACACCGCGATCGCGCCGCCCGTCGTGGAGCTCGGCCGACTGGCCGGGTGGCGGCCACTGCCGCTGTCCGTACGCGACGCCCGCCGCGCCGCCGCACCGCTGCGCGAGCGGCTCACCGATGTGCCCGTTCCTCCGCCGCGCCGGGCAGCGGTGGCGGGGGAGCGGGTGCTGGAGGCCCGGGGGGTGGTCGTCCGGTACGGGCCGGTGTCCGCCGTCCGGGACGTCTCGCTGGACCTGAGGGCCGGCGAGGTCACCGCGCTGATGGGCCGCAACGGCTCCGGCAAGTCCTCGCTGCTGTGGGCCCTACAGGGCTCCGGACCGCGCCAGAGCGGCAGCGTGAAGGTCACCGGCACCGGGGGCGGGAAGGCCGAGGACCCCAAACGCCTGTCCGCCGCCCGGGCCCGCCGACTGGTCGGGCTCGTCCCGCAGACCCCCACCGACCTGCTCTACCTGGAGACGGTCGCGCAGGAACTCGCCCAGAGCGACCGGGAAACCGGCCTCGGCGCAGGGCCGGCCGCACGGCAGATCCTGGACCGCCTCGCTCCCGGAATCCCCGACGACACCCACCCCCGCGACCTCTCGGAAGGACAGAAGCTCGCCTTGGTCCTCGCCGTCCAGCTGACCGCCGCACCGCGGGTGGTCCTGCTGGACGAGCCCACCCGGGGGCTCGACTACCAGGCGAAGGAGGCGCTCACCGGCATCGTGGACGCCCTCGCCGCCGAGGGCCGTACCGTCGTCGTCTCCACCCACGACGTCGAGTTCGTCGCCTCCGCCGCCGACCGCGTGATGGTGATGGCCGAGGGGGAGGTCGTCGCCGACGGCCCCACCGCCGAGGTCATCGTCGCCTCGCCGACCTTCGCCCCGCAGACCGCCAAGATCCTCGCCCCGCTGCCCTACCTCACCACCCGCCAGGTCGCCGCGGTCCTCGAACCGGCGCAGGCCTCCCGGTGACCGCCGTCCGGATCCCCGGCCGGGCGCGCGTCGTCATCGCCCTGGCCGCCTTCATCGGCCTGGTCGCCTTCACCTGGCCGTTCGTCGTCGCCCCCGGAACATTCGGCTCCAACTACGCCCCGCCCCTGATCTTCGGCGCGCTCCTGGTCCTGGTTCTCGCCGTCGTCATCGCCGAGATCTCGGCCGGCGGCATCGACGCCAAGGCCCTCGCCATGCTCGGCGTCCTGTCCGCCGTCAACGCCGGACTGCGCCCGCTCGGCGCCGGAACGGCCGGAGTGGAGACGGTCTTCTTCGTCCTCGTCCTCGCCGGACGCGTCTTCGGCCCCGGCTTCGGCTTCACCCTCGGCTGCACCTCGCTCTTCGCCTCCGCCCTGCTCACCGGCGGCGTCGGCCCCTGGATGCCCTACCAGATGTTCGGCTGCGCCTTCGTCGGCATGCTCGCCGGACTGCTGCCGAAGGCCCGGCCCCGCCTGGAGGTGCCGATGCTCGCCGTCTACGGGGCCTTCTCCGGCTACCTGTTCGGCTTCCTGCTCAACCTCTCCTTCTGGCCGTTCTCCACCGACCCCAACAGCTCGATCGCCTACCTGCCCGGGCTCCCCTTCACCGAGCAGTGGCACCGCTACCTGCTGTTCGACCTCGCCACCTCCCTGGGCTGGGACACCGGCCGCGCCGTCACCACCTTCACCGCCGTCCTCGTCGTCGGCCCGGCCGTCCTCACCGTCTTCCGGCGCGCCGCCCGCCGCGCCAACTTCGAGCCCACGGTGCGCTTCGAGGCCGCGCACGATCGCGAACCCGTGGAAGGTCCGGGTACCGCCGCGCGGCCGGTCGGGTCGGCGCACTCCTGAACCCGGGACTTGGCGAGGTTGGGGGCCGGGCGGCCGTCGTCCCCGGCGCGCTCATCGTCCTGTACGAGAGATGCTCGCCCGCGCCGCCCAGCTCGACGCGGTGGTCAAGCGGGAAGGCCGGATGACCCCGGCGGCGACCGCGCCGGGATGATGGTCCGGCACCCGGGCATCGCGCAGGCCCAGACCAATCGGGCGAGCGCGGCCGGCTACCTCGGAAGAATCCGCGGTGAGGGCGACGGCCCCGAGCGTGGCCACAACGCCTGCGGCGCCGTCGGCGCCCGCTGGGGCAACCGAGTCTGACGGCCTACCTCCGCCGATACTGCGATACGTCGGAGCAGTCCTTGATCGCCTTGTCGCTGCTGGCCTTCTCCGCATCCCTGGCCGCACTCTCCTGGCCTCTCGCCGCCAGATCGGCGGGATGCTTCGTGGCAAGGTCGGCGGACTTGGCGGCTGAATCGGCATCAGTCGCGTTACTGAGCAGGTCCGAGCGAAGGGTCGCGTCGTTGGCGCTTTCGGCAGCGCTCCGGAGCCTGCCGGCGTACAGGTGCATCGCGGCTGGGTAGCCGATCAACAGCAGGTCGCTTGAGGAGGCTCCCACTGCCGCCTCGAACCCGTCGCACGCCCTGATGTCGCCTGCATGCGGGTCCGGATGTCCAGCGAGTTGGCGGAAGCCGAAGAACGCCAGCACGCCGATGAGGACACCTGCGACCGCCAAGCGGAATGCGAGCTTTCTGCCTCTCCCGCCCTCCCGCCTGCCGGGTGTCCCGGCGTCCCCGTCCTGAGCTCTTACCATCCGGCCCCCTCGGCCCAGCGATTGTCTCAGCGGAGTCATCGTAGGGGACGGGGTTCGGAGGAACGCGCCAACTTCCGTAGTCTGCAACGGCTTTGGCCGGGATGTCGCCGTGGCACGCCGCAAGACCCGGGCCGCCGGACCCTCGGACGAGGCCCCCGCGCATCGCCCGGACGATCGCCTACTCCCAGGTCTGCCTGGACTTCCACGGTGCCGCACGAGACGGCCAGGGAGCTGTGGGCGCACGACATGACCACGCCCTTCGAGGCGGGTGACCACGTCTCCGCCGCGATGGCCCGCGACCTGGAGGAGCGCGCCCGCCGGGAGGCTGCCCAGCCGTAGGGGGCTGCGAGCGGTTAGAGGCACAGGCTGTGCCTCACTCGTCTGGGGGACCAGCACAGGTCGCAGGCGAGTTCGCCGCTGATGGGGCTGCGCTGGAGGCGTAGGCGAGGAACACGCCAACCTGGCTGTTCTCGATCCGGCCCGCAATCCGGGCCGTGGCCTGGTCGGACAGCGCCCGCCGGCGGCGGCATCCGTGCTGTGACCAGCGGCCACCGCGCGATCTTCAGGAGTCCACACAGCCCTCGACGATCACGCAGTGGCCGTTCCCGTCCACTTCGGCGTCCGGCGCGAGATCGCGAATTCACTCCGGATGCCGCCGGGCGGGTCCGGTGGCGGGGTCAGCTCCAGCAGCCTGCGGCGGCGGCCTCGGCGACGAAGTCCTTGAACGGCCTGGGCGGCCGGCCAAGCGCCAGCTCCACGCCGTCGGAGACGCCCGCGCCCCGGCCGTCGCGGATGTCCACGAGCAGGCTGGTGAGCAGACGAGCGACGTCGGCGGGCACGCCTTCGGCGACCATGCCGTCCACGAAGACGTCGGGGTCGACGTCGAGGTGACGGACCGCCCGGCCGGTGGCGGCGGCGATCAGGCCGGCCGCCTCGCCGAAGCCGATCGCCTGCGGGCCGGTCAGCTGGTACGTCTTTCCGCTGTGGCGGTCATCGGTCAGCGCCGCGGCGGCGACCTCGGCGATGTCCTCCGCGTCGACGAACGGCGTACCCCCGTCACCGGTGGGCAGGGCGAGGGTCCCGGCCAGGACACCCGGCAGCCAGAAGGACTCGCTGAAATTCTGCGCGAACCAGTCGGGTTGCAGGATGGTCCAGTCGACGCCGGAGTCGCGGACGGCCTGTTCGGCGGCCTTGAGCGGGTGGCTGTCGTCGGCCCGGCCGACGCCGTGGGCGGAGAGCAGCACCAGCCGCCGCACACCCGCGGCGACCGCGTCGGCCACCAGGCGGGGGATGCGTCCCCGCCGGTCCACGCCGGGCCGCAGGCTGGGCTCCACGAGGTAGACGGCGACGGCGCCGTCGAGGGCGGGCGCCCAGGTAGCCGGGTCGTCCAGGTCGAAGTGGGTATCGCCGCCGGTGCGGGACGCCGTGCGGACCGGTCGGCCCTCGGCCGTCAGACGGCGGGCGATACGGCGGCCGGTCGTGCCGGTGCCGCCGAGAACGAGGATGTTCTTCATGCCCTCCAGACAACCCCGGTAGAGGCAGACGATCCATGGGAGACCGTCGCCAATCCCTTTGTGATCGTCTAGCGTGGCCGCCATGGACGTCCTGAGCGATCTTCTGCACCGGGCCCGCGCCAGCAACGCGCAGATCCGGCAGCTGATCCAGCGGCCACCGTGGTCGATGACCTTCGCCGACCCCCCTGCGCTCACGGTCGTGGCCACCCTCGGCGGCCACGCGTCGGTCCGGCTCGACGACGACCCGCAGGCCGCGCCGGCACGATTGGCCACCGGGGACATCGCCCTGATCGGCAGCACCAACCGGTACACGATCGCCGACGCCCCGGACACCCCGCCGCAGGTGATGATCCGCAGCGGAAGGAAACACGTCATCGACAGCGGAACCGCGGCCCGGCAGAACCTGGCACCCCGCACGTACGGTGACGGACTGCCCGGCGCCACCACCCTGCTCCGGGGAGCCTACGAACTCCGCGGCGACGTGGGCGAGCGCCTGCTGGACATGCTCCCGCCGCTGGCCGTCGTGCCCGCCGGGCCACGCACCCGGGCGGCGCTGGACCTGCTCGCCACCGAGGTAGCCCACGAGGAGCCCGGCCAGGACGCCGTCCTGAACCGGCTGCTGGACCTCGTGCTCGTGCTGGCGCTGCGCTCCTGGTGCGCCCGGCCGCAAGCCGAACTCCCCTCCTGGTACCGGGCGCTGGCCACCCCGGCCGTCGGCGAGGCTCTGCGCCTGCTGCACGAGGACCCGGCACACCGGTGGACGGTCGCCGAACTGGCCGCGCGGGTCGGCCAGTCCTGGGCCACCTTCGCCGCACGCTTCACCGGCGCGGTCGGCGAGCCGCCGCTCACCTACCTCACCGGCTGGCGGATGACCCTGGCGGCGGACCTGCTGCGCGACACGGAGGAGACCGTCGCCGCGGTGGCGCGCGAGGTGGGGTACGAGGACGCGTTCGCGTTCAGTGTGGCGTTCAAGCGGGCGCACGGGGTCAGCCCGTCCAACTGGCGGCGCCAGGTGCGGTCGGGATGGCGGGTCAGATCATGACGGATGATGTACGGCTGGCCGGTCCGCCGCCTGCTCAGTGCCTCGCCGACCTCGCCGGCCACGTCTCCCCAAGGCCGCCGCACAGATCGAACGGGCACAGTCACCGCCAGGCCACAGCCTGCCGCAGCCACTGGCAGCGACGCCTCTCCCACCCGGCCAACCGGATAGCCCACGAAGTCGCACTGGACTACTGACGGCGGAGTCGGCACCAATGGCGTCGAAACGATCGGGAAGCCCACCTCGTCCTGCGACTACCGTAGGGACGCCATCACCGTGGTTCCCCTCGACGACGGCCGGCCCGTGCCCGCTTCGTTCACCCTCGCCGTCCTGTAGTACGGCAGACAAACCGGTTCACAAGGGCCGATCCGGTTCTCCCCGGATGACTGGATCGGCCTTGCGCTTGGCGCGCGGGTGGCGAGCCGGCTGGCGCGGGGAGGGTGGCGGCTGGCACCGCGCGGGGCCGTGGGGGCTCATGACGCTGGGTGGCGTGGGGCGGGCTCGGTCAGCAAAGCGGCGTGTGGGGCTGGACTCCGGCCTCGGTGTGGTCCTGCGGCCGGCGCCAGGCGGTGGGCTCCGGAGCAGTCCATTGGTCTCGGCGGGGACGTCGCGCCAGGCAACAGGTCGTCGGCCGGAGCGGCAAGGGACCGCGATCC
This sequence comes from Kitasatospora sp. NPDC034533, assembly GCF_055575155.1. Taxonomy (NCBI): domain Bacteria; kingdom Bacillati; phylum Actinomycetota; class Actinomycetes; order Kitasatosporales; family Streptomycetaceae; genus Kitasatospora; species Kitasatospora sp. NPDC034533. Next base: position 42,182 of record NZ_JBVITE010000050.1, on the reverse strand, counting down.
CGACGACGCCAAGCGAGACACGCGGAGCGGATACCCTCAATTCCCTCAAATCACCTTATTGGATGCTTAACTCGCTTCAGTCCTGGGTCCGTCCGGAGCCGGTTCGGGCGCGGGTGTGCGGAGTTGTACCTGGTGGATGGCCGGTGGTCACTGTTCGTGGCCGTGCGGCTGTGCTGCGTTATGAGAACTGAAGAGGTGATCCGAGGTGGGTTCGCACAGATGGCGGTTGCGTGCAGCCGGTACCGCGTTCGGAGGAGGGGGGCGCGGATTACTGATATCCCGCCCCGGATGGATCAGCTGGATCGCACAGGCGCTGGTACTGGCGATGCTTCTGACGGTGTTCAGCATGTCGGCGACGTCGTGGGCGAAGCCGGTGTACCAGATCACCGGCAAGTGGGTGGGAACCGTGCCCGCGCAGCTGGCCAGTGGTGACGTGGTGACGGCCGAGTGGCGGGTGAACGTCAACGACGACGCCCAGGCGCCGTCCAACGAGCCGGTGGACAACGTCACGCTGAGCGTCACCCTGGACAACGGGGTGTTCGACGTGCTGCCGGCGCTGTGCCTGACGAAGGGGGTCACTCCGGCCTCCTCGCTGTCGGACGACAAGAAGACCCTGACCTGCAACCTCGGCACGCAGCAGCAGGGCACGGCCGTGGTGCTCCAGACCCCCGTGGTCGCCGACGGGCCCACCGGCAGCGAGGTGAGCGCGCAGGGGAGCATCAACGGCCAGTCCGTCGCCCTGCCGCCGCTGAAGATCGTCAACTCCTTCGCCATGGACATGCGCTGGGGGGTCGGCGCGGCGAACTTCAGCTCCGGCGCCGGGTACTTCGAGCTCGACTACGAGTGGACGCTGAGCAGGGGCGCGCGCAGTGAGCCAGGACCCCAGACGATCACCTACGACCTGACGATCGGTTCCCAGCAGGGAAGTGCGGTCCAGCTCGCGCCCCAGGGGTGCACGCCGTACTCGATCGCCGCTCCGGCCGACGGCCACCCGTGGTCGGGCGGCGGCCACCCGGCCAACCAGACCGCCCCGTTCGTGAACAGCTGCCAGATCACGCAGACCGGTCCGAACACCTTCCGGCTCACGATCTCCGGGATCGACTACAACCCGGCCAACCCGCCGACCCTCGACTCGGCCGGCAACAGGCTGCCGTCCAACCAGGTGGCGCTGGCGTCCGGTTCGATCTGGGTGCGCGTGCTCACCTCGGCCTCCGGCTCGGCCGAGCTGAAGGCGAGCGCGCCCACGTACACCTCGACCACCGGACAGACGGCGCAGGACGATCCGTCGAACAACACCGAGTCCAAGTCCTGGACCACCCCGGGTACCTACTCCTCCGGCTGGGGGCGGGGCTACACCGGAAGCGGCGGCACCACCTGGGACGACACCTACCGGATGGCGGCGGGAAGGACCGTCGCGCAGTACATGGACACGGCCATGCAGCTGCACACCGAGCGCCCTGACGACCGGCTCGTCGGGCTGTGCTCGGCCCTCGACACCAAGTACGTCACCTTCAACGGGTTCAAGTGGACCAACCCCGCCGGCGGCGTCAACGGCGCCGTGGTCGAGTACTACACCGGGAACGACGCCCATCTGGACCCGTCCGGCGCCGGCTACGACCCGAACGGGTTCGACTGCGGCGTGACCGGGGGCTGGACCACGACGGTGCCCGCCGACCAGACGCAGGTGAAGGCCGTCCGGGTCACGGCGACCCAGGGCCAGATGGAGGCGGTCGGCGCCACCAACATCAACCAGAACGTCTTCCAGACGATCAAGCCGAACGTGCCGGCCGGTACGGACGTGTGGAGCTTCTTCTCCGGCATCCAGGACGCTCCGCTGAACAACTGGTGGAACGGGACGGGGTGCATCCTGAACACCCCGGGTCTGCGCTACCCGTGCACGACCGGCTTCCGTGACCTGGTCCGCATCACCTCGGCCTCCCCCGCCATCGCGAAGTCGGTGGACCGCGCCGTCGTCACACCGGGTGTCCCGGCCACCTACACGCTGACGTACTCGGCGAACGGCGCCGGTGCGATCCCGGCGACGGTGGACGGCTTCAAGATCGTCGACACCCTCCCCGTCGGGGTGACCTACGTTCCCGGGTCCGCCTCTCCCCAACCGGCGGTCACGACCGACGGTTCGGGCCGGCAGGTCCTCACGTGGACCGTCGACAAGGTGACCACCAACGCTGACCACGCGCTGACCTACCAGGCGGTGGCCGCCAGTTCGGTGACCGCCGGCAAGGCGCTGACCAACGAGGCGACGGCTTCCTACGACGGGATCACCACGGCCCCGGCCAAGGCACAGGTGACGGTCGCGACCAACGGGTACACCACGATCGGCAAGAGTGCCGACAGCCCGTTCATCCCGAACGTGAAGGGTGACGGGAAGGGTTCGGGGTCGTGGACGGTGACGCTGCGTTCCTACGATCCGACCCCGCAGGCGTTCACGGACACGATCGACATCCTGCCGTTCAAGGGTGACGGCCGGGGGACGTCGTACTCCGGTTCGTACAAGCTGGACGGGGTGACGCCGGTGGCGGGCGCGAAGGTGTACTACACCACCGCCGCGCCGGGTTCGCTGTCGGACGACCCGGCCGATCCGTCGAACGGCAAGGCCGGGGACGTGACGGGCAACAGCGTGGGGTGGACGGAGACGTTCACGCCGGACGCGACGGCCGTGCGGGTGATGGGGCCCTCGCTGGCCCCCGGTGCCCGCCAGCAGTTCAAGGTCTCGGTGACCACCGACGGTGCGAAAGGCGGCGACAGGCTCGTCAACCGCGCGCAGGCGCGTGACGGGCACACGGAGCTGGTGATGCGGACCTCGGCGCCGATCGAGGTGGCGAACTACTACTCGGCGTCGCTGAAGAAGTACGTGCAGGGTAACGACGGGCAGTGGCACGACGCCGACGAGGCGGCGGACTACCCGGTGTTCCGGTACGGGGACACGGTGAAGTACCGGATCGTGGTGACCAACACCGGTCAGGGCACGCTCACCAACGTCAAGGTCGCGGACGACAGGTTCCCGCAGGCCGGGGCGTTCACGATCGCGTCCCTGGCACCCGGTGAGAGCCAGTCGCACGAGTTCGGCACGGTGCTGGACGAGAAGGTCTCGGGCACGTTCGTCAACACCGCCTCCGCGACGGCGGACACCCCGCCGGACTCCGGTGTGCCGCCGACGATCCCGCCGGACCCGGCCGGCATCGAGGTCACCAACTACACCGTGACCAAGACCGCCGACCCGGCCTCCGGCCAGACGGTGGCTGCGGGCGACAAGGTCACCTACACGGTGAAGGTCAAGCAGCAGGGCTCCGCCCCGGCCCAGGCCTCGCTCTCGGACGACCTCGCCAAGGTCCTGGACGACGCCGACTACAACGGCGACGTCAAGGCCACGACCGGCACCGCGCAGATCAAGGACGGCGTGCTGACGTGGAACGGCACCGTGCCCGTCGGCGGTGAGGCGACGATCACCTACTCCGTGACCGTCAAGACCGGCGGCGACGCCGAGCTCGTCAACGCCGTTCTGTCGCCCGGCTGCGCGGTGGCGGCGGACGGCGGTACGCCTGGCTGCACCACCCACCACGAGGTGGGCTCGTACACGTTCTCCAAGGTCGCGGACCCCAAGTCCGGTTCGGCGGTGCAGGTCGGTGACAAGGTCACCTACACGGTCACCGTGAACCAGCACGGCAAGGCGGAGATCAAGGGCGCGACCGTCACCGACGACCTGTCGAAGGTGCTGGACGACGCCTCGTACAACGGTGACGTCAAGGCGTCCTCGGGTGCGGCGGAGGTGAAGGACGGCAAGCTCGTCTGGACCGGTGACCTTCCGGCCGGCGGCAGCGCGACGATCACCTACTCCGTGACCGTGACCGGTGGTGGTGACACCAAGCTCGACAACGTCGTCACGACGCCGGATGACAAGCGCGGTCACTGCGACGACACCGTCGGCTGCACGACCGAGCACACCTACGGCTCGTACACGTTCGCCAAGTCCGCCGACCCCAAGGCGGGCTCCACCGTGCAGGTCGGTGACAAGGTCACCTACACCGTGACGGTGAAGCAGCAGGGTGCGGGCGAGGTCAAGGGCGCCACGATCAGCGACGACCTCTCCAAGGTGCTGGACGACGCCACCTACAACGGTGACGTCAAGGCCACGGCGGGCACGGCCCAGGTGAAGGACGGCAAGCTCGTCTGGACCGGTGACCTTCCGGCCGGCGGCAGCGCGACGATCACCTACTCGGTGACCGTGACGGGTGGTGGTGATACGAAGCTCGACAACGTCGTCACGACGCCGGATGACAAGCGTGGTCACTGTGACGACACGGTTGGCTGTATGACCGAGCACACCTACGGCTCGTACACCTTCGGCAAGTCGGCGGATCCGAAGTCGGGTGCGACGGTGCAGGTGGGTGACAAGGTGACCTACACCGTGACGGTGAAGCAGCAGGGTGCGGGCGAGGTCAAGGGCGCCACGATCAGCGACGACCTCTCCAAGGTCTTGGATGACGCCACCTACAACGGTGACGTCAAGGCCACGGCGGGCTCGGCCCAGGTGAAGGACGGCAAGCTCGTCTGGACCGGTGACCTGCCGGTCGGCGGCTCGGCGACGATCACCTACTCGGTGACCGTGACGGGTGGTGGTGATACGAAGCTCGACAACGTCGTCACGACGCCGGATGACAAGCGTGGTCACTGTGACGACACCGTCGGCTGCACGACCGAGCACACCTACGGCTCGTACGTCTTCGCGAAGTCGGCGGATCCGAAGTCGGGTTCCACTGTGCAGGTCGGTGACAAGGTGACCTACACGGTCACGGTGAAGCAGCAGGGTGCGGGTGCCGTTACGGGTGCGTCCGTGACGGATGATCTGTCGAAGGTGCTGGATGACGCCTCGTACAACGGTGACGTCAAGGCCAGCACCGGTGCGGCGGAGGTGAAGGACGGCAAGCTCGTCTGGACCGGTGACCTTCCGGCCGGCGGCTCCGCGACGATCACCTACTCCGTGACGGTCACGGGTGGTGGTGACACGAAGCTCGACAACGTCGTCACGACGCCGGATGACAAGCGCGGTCACTGCGACGACACCGTCGGCTGTACGACCGAGCACACCTACGGCTCGTACACCTTCGCCAAGTCGGCGGACCCGAAGTCGGGTTCGACGGTGCAGGTCGGTGACAAGGTGACCTACACGGTCACGGTGAAGCAGCAGGGTGCGGGCGAGGTCAAGGGCGCCACGGTCAGCGATGATCTGTCGAAGGTGCTGGATGACGCCTCGTACAACGGTGACGTCAAGGCCAGCACCGGTGCGGCGGAGGTGAAGGACGGCAAGCTCGTCTGGACCGGTGACCTCCCGGTCGGTGGCAACGCGACGATCACCTACTCCGTGACGGTTACGGGTGGCGGTGACGGCAAGCTGGACAACGTCGTGGCCACGCCGGATGACAAGCGCGGCCACTGCGACGGCACCGTCGGCTGCACGACCGAGCACACCTACGGCTCGTACACCTTCGGCAAGTCGGCGGACCCGAAGTCGGGTTCGACGGTGCAGGCCGGTGACAAGGTCACCTACACCGTGACCGTCGCCCAGAAGGGCGCCGGCGAGGTCAAGGGCGCCACGATCACCGACGACCTCTCCAAGGTGCTGGATGACGCCACGTACAACGGTGACGTCAAGGCCAGCACCGGTACGGCGGAGGTGAAGGACGGCAAGCTCGTCTGGACCGGTGACCTGCCGGTCGGCGGCTCGGTGACGGTCACCTACTCGGTGACCGTCACGGGTGGCGGTGACGCCCGGCTGCACAACGTCGTCACCACTCCCGACGACAAGCGCGGTCACTGCGAGGCGGACAAGGCCTGCGAGACCGACCACACCTACGGGACGTACGTCTTCGCCAAGTCCGCTGACTCGGCGTCCGGTTCGGCGGTGAAGGTGGGTGACAAGGTCACCTACACCGTCACCGTCAATCAGAAGGGCGCCGGCGAGGTCAAGGGCGCGACCGTCACCGACGACCTGTCGAAGGTGCTGGACGACGCCACCTACAACGGCGACGTCAAGGCGTCCTCGGGTACGGCCCAGGTGAAGGACGGCAAGCTCGTCTGGATCGGCGATCTCCCGGCTGGCAGCTCGGCGACGATCACCTACTCGGTGACCGTCACCGGTGCCGGTGACGCCCGGCTGCACAACGTCGTCACCACCCCCGACGACAAGCGCGGCCACTGCGACCAGGAGAAGGCCTGCGAGACCGACCACACCTACGGCTCGTACACCTTCACCAAGTCCGCCGACCCGAAGTCGGGCTCCACGGTGCAGGTCGGTGACAAGGTCACCTACACCGTGAGCGTGAACCAGCACGGCAAGGCGGAGATCAAGGGCGCGACCGTCACCGACGACCTGTCGAAGGTGCTGGACGACGCCTCGTACAACGGTGACGTCAAGGCCAGCACCGGCACGGCGGAGGTGAAGGACGGCAAGCTCGTCTGGACCGGTGACCTGCCGGCCGGCGGTACCGCGACGATCACCTACTCCGTGACCGTCACCGGTGGTGGGGACACCAAGCTCCACAACTCCGTCTCCACCACCGACCAGCGCGGCACCTGCGAGCAGCAGAGCGGCTGCGAGACCGACCACACCTACGGGACCTACGTCTTCGCCAAGGCGGCGGACCCGAAGTCGGGTTCGACGGTGCAGGCCGGTGACAAGGTCACCTACACCGTCACCGTCACCCAGAAGGGCACCGGCGCGGTCAAGGGCGCCACGATCACCGACGACCTGTCGAAGGTGCTGGACGACGCCACGTACAACGGCGACGTCCAGGCCAGCACCGGCACGGCCGAGGTCAAGGACGGCAAGCTCACCTGGACCGGCGACCTGCCGGCCGGCGGCACCGCGACGATCACCTACTCCGTGACCGTCACGGGCGCCGGTGACGCCCGGCTGCACAACGTCGTCACCACCCCCGACGACAAGCGCGGCCACTGCGAGACCGACAAGGCCTGCGAGACCGACAACCCGCTGCCCGGGGCCACCCCGCCGCCCACCGAGCCCCCGGCTCCCGGCAACCCCGAGCCCGGCAACCCCGAGCCCGGCCCGCAGAACCCCGCCGCCCCCGCACCGTCCGGACCCTCGGGCATCCTCGCCCGCACCGGCACCATGGTGCTCACCGCGGCGGGGATCGGCGGCGCGCTGCTGCTTCTCGGCGGCCTCGCCCTCGCACTCAGCAGGCGCCGCCGCCACAACAGCTGAGGTAACCAGCAGGACCTGACAGGGGTGTCCGTGGCAGCCGGCCACGGGCACCCCTTCGCCTTCCACCGTGGAAAGGAGCTGCGCACCGCGTCGGTGACGCGGAACTCGACGACGCGGCGGGTGGTGACGGCCACGTCGGGGAACCTACCGCGTGCCACTGCGGCGGCGCGGTCCGCAGACCTCGCGAGGCTGCTCGCTGAGCGGGGGCAGCAGGACCCGGAACCAGGACCGGAACCGGTGAACCGAGCCGCGCCTCCGCAGGGTTGGAGGCCGCCGCACCGTGCCGGGAAGGGCCGCGCCTTCGGGCACGGATCAGCGCGGCGATGCGGACTCGGCCGGGGGCAGCCTCTCCGGTGCCGGGCCCTCGGTGGCGCTCAGGTCCTGGGCCCCGATGACGGACAGCAGTTCCAGCTGCTCGGCTCCCCGGCTGCCGGTCGGTGCGGTGAACCACAGCAGGCGTTGGCGTCCGTCCTCGCTGAGCAGGTTGTGGCAGTCGAGTTCGATGACGCCGAGTGCGGGGTGGACGATCTTCTTGCGGTCCATGCGGCGCACCGCGACGTCATGGGTGTCCCAGAGGGCCGCGAACTCCTCGCTGCGGCGGCGTAGGACGGCGACCATCCTCGTGACCTCCGCGTCCCCGTCGCGCCGGGCGGCCGCTGCCCGGAGGTCGGCCGCGAACAGCCGGGAGTGGTGCGGGTGGTCCTCGGACGGGTACCTCTCGCGTGCCCGCGGGTCGGTGAACCAGCGGTACACGAAGCTCGCCGCCGGGCCGCGGTGGGCGGGGGACCTGCCGAGCAGGTTCCGGGCCAGGTCGTTCTCCACCAGGGTTTCGTGCAGGTCGGTGATGACGCGCGCGGGGGTGTTGGACAGCCGGTCCAGGAGCCCGAGGAGCGCGGGCTGCACGTGCGCCGAGGGTCCCTGTGCCGACGGCGGGATCGGCCGTTCGGCCAGGCGGAACAGGTGGTCGCGCTCGTCGTTGTTCAGGCGCAGGGCTCGGGCGAGGGCGGCCAGGGTCTGGGTCGAGGGCTGCACGCCGCTCTTCGCACGGCCGCGTTCCAGCTCGGTGTAGTAGTCGGCTGACAGCCCTGCCAGCTGGGCGACTTCCTCGCGGCGCAGCCCGGGGACGCGCCGGCGCGGGCCTTGGGGGAGGCCGACCTCGGTGGGGCGGATGCGGTCGCGGCGTGTCCTGAGGAAGGCACCGAGTTCTGGAAGGTTCACGCCTCCATGGTGGCTGGTGCGCCAGGGCGTAGCCAGGGGGTGGCGTCCCCTGGGTGGACGCAACCCTGGCTGGAGGAAGGGGACCGGCCGATCGTGGTGGACACAGCAGGGCGACGGCGAGGCCGCAGCCCGATCCGCATCCACCGCAAGGAGCCCGTCATGCCCATCTCCGCTCCCCTCGTCGAAGCCGCTTCCCCGGTCCGGCCCTCCGCCTCGCCCCGTGTCGCGATCGTCACCGGCGGCTCGCGCGGCATCGGCCGCCGGACCGTCGGCCGGCTGGCCGCCGACGGGTACGCCGTCGTGGTTGGCTACGCCGGCAACCGGGACGAGGCCGAGGCAGCCGTGAAGGAGGCCGTCGACGGCGGCGGCCGGGCGATCGCCGTGCGCGCCGACGTCGCCGACGAGGTCGCGGTCGCGGCCCTGTTCGACGCGGCCGAGGCGGAGTTCGGCGGCGTCGACGTCGTTGTGCACGCGGCCGGGCGGACGTACCTGGCGCCGATCGCGGAGCTGGACCTGGCCGCCCTGGACGACCTGCACCGCACCAACATCCGCGGCACGTTCGTCGTCGTCCAGCAGGCCGCCCGACGGGTGCGCCCCGGCGGCGCGATCCTGACGTTCTCCACGTCCGTGGTGGGGCTGGCCTTCCCGGGCTACGGCGCGTACTCGGCCAGCAAGGGCGCGGTCGAGGCGCTGACGCTGATCCTGGCCCGGGAGTTGCGGGGCCGGGACGTCACCGCCAACACCGTCGCGCCCGGCCCCACGGCCACCGACCTGTTCCTGGACGGCAAGGACGAGGAGGCCGTCGCGCGCCTGGCTGCCCAGCCGCCGCTGGAGCGGCTCGGCACCCCGGCCGACATCGCCGAGGTCGTCGCGTTCCTGGCCTCCCCGGCCGGCCACTGGATCAACGGACAGGTCGTCCGCGCCAACGGCGGAATCGCCTGAACCGCCTGAACCGCCTGAACCGCCTGAACCGCCTGAGCCGTCGTCCGCCGCACCGGAGCGGACAGCCCGCTCACCGCGGGCAGCCCCTGTGACGCCCCACCGGGAGAAGGAGCAACGAGCCATGCCTTTCGCGAACTTCAAGGTCCCCGAGAAGACCCTCACCCCGAAGCAGAAGGAGCAGATCGTCACCCGCACCACCGAGCTGTACGTCGAGATCTACGGCGAGCGCGCCCGTGACAACACCATGGTGCTGGTCGAGGAGGTCGCCGACGGCGGCTGGGGAATCTCCGGCGACGTGCTGACCCTCGCCACGCTCGGTGAGGCGGCCCCGACCGACGCCGGCGACGTCTGACCGCACCTGGCGGCCGTCCTTCGGCCGTGACGGCAACCGTGGAACGAAGGCGGCCGCCGGCTGCTCGGCCGGGCAGCTGCCTTCGGTCACGTCCACCTCGTCAAGCTCCGCTCCTTCTGCTCACTCCGCGTATCAGGACGACCGGCCTCGGCGAGGCCGAGCAACGGAGGCGCCGTACGAGGCCTGATCACTTCCACCGGCATCAGGGCGGTGACCACGGCCATCCGCAGTCGCGACACGGGTTCCGGCCGGGCTTTTCCCGACCTTGTACAGCGCCAGCAGGTGGCGGGCCAGGGCGAGCGCGGCGAGCAGCGCGACGAGCACGCACACTCCCCACCAGCCGGCCTGGCTCCAGACGTGTGTCCCGAGCCAGGAACCTGCGCTGCCGCCCAGGTAGGCGCAGGTCATGTAGGCGGTGTTGAGCCTGCTGCGGGCGTCGACGCGCAGGGCGTAGACGCGGACCTGGTTGGCGACCATGCCGGACTGCATCGCGGTGTCGAGGAGCAGCGTGCCGAGTGTCAGGGAGATCAGACCCAGCGTGCCGCCCCGAGCACCAGCAGTGAGAATCGCGGCGGAGACGAGGACGCCGAGTATGCAGATCAGGTTCACTGGATCGGGGCCGTAGCGGTCTACCAGGCGGCCGGCGAGCGGGGTGCAGACCATGGTCGCCGCGCCGACCAGGGCGATCATTCCCACCGCCTGGGCACCCAGCCCGTAGGCCGGTCCGGCGAGCAGGAGCGCCAGGCAGGTCCAGATCGCGGAGAACCCGGCGAAGACGGTTGCCTGGTAGAAGCACGAGCGGCGCAGGTCTGGCTCGGTGCGCAGCAGGCGAAGCGGCTCGGCCAGGAGCGCTGTGTACGGCTGGCGGGAGGACGGGGGTGTGGTCGGCACCGCGAACGCCAAGACGGTGGCGAGGAGCAGGGCCAGGACCGCGGCGACCAGGTAGGGGGCCCTCCAGCCCAGCCACTCACCGAGCGTACCGCTGAAGGTCCGGGCCAGCAGCATGCCGCCGGTCGATCCGCTCAACAGGATGCCGATCACCGCTCCTTGGCGGTCGGCAGCCACGAGACCGGCCGCCAGGGGGCCGACGATCTGCGCGCCCACGGTGGTCAGGCCGACAAGGGTGCCGGCGGCGATGAGGGCCGGCAGAGCCGGTGCGCAACCCGCCGCGAGCAGAGCCAGACCGGTCAGGGAGAGGAGGACGACGAGGAACGAGCGGTGCGGGAGCCGGTCGCCGAGCGGCACCAGCAGGACCATTCCGGCCGTGTAGCCGGCCTGGGTGGCGGTCACCACCGCAGCGGCCGAATCGGGCGACACATGCAGCCCGGCGGCGACCAGTGGACCGATGGCCTGCGGAAAGTAGATGTTGCCCACCGCCACGGCGCACGTGACAGCCAGGATCAGGACCATCCGGCGGCTCATCCTTCAGTCCACCGGCCCGCCCGCGACGTAGATGACCTGGCCGGAGACGAAGCCCGCCCCGGGACTCACGAGGAAGGAGACGGCATGCGCGATGTCGTCGGGCAGGCCCACCCGGCCGACCGGGATGGACTGTTCCGCCCTGTGCCGGAATTCCTCGAAGCTCAGGCCGAGCCGCCGGGCCGAGGCCCTGGTCATGTCGCTCACGACGAATCCCGGCGCGATGGCGTTCGCGGTCACACCGTACTGTCCGAGTTGGAGAGCGAGTGACTTGGTGAATCCGATCAAACCCGCCTTCGCGCTGGCGTAGTCCACGCGGTCGGCATCACCGACCGCGGAGATGCTCGACATGTTGACGATGCGTCCCCAACCGGCCGTCACCATGTGCGGGCAGACGGCCCGGGTGACGAAGAACGGGCCTCTGAGATTGACCCCCAGGACCGTCTCCCACTGCTGCGTGGTCATCTCCACAAGGCCGGCACTGGGGCCGATGCCGGCGTTGTTGACCAGCACCGTCGGCGGTCCGAACGCGGCGGCGATCCGGGCGACGGCCGCAGTGACCGCGGCCTCGTCGGCGACATCAGCGGCGACGGCCAGCGCTGCCCCGCCGACACTGGTGATGGCCTCCACGGTATCGGCGCAGTCCGCCTCGTCCAGGTCGATCACGCCGACCGCCAAGCCGTCGCCCGCCAGACGCCTGGCCACGGCGGCGCCGATGCCGCGGGCAGCACCGGTGACAACCGCCGTGGGCCGCACATGAGTTGTGTGTGTCATGAGAGCAAGTCCACGGCATCGACGTGGCGCCGCCAATCGATGTAGCATATGGCTTAATGATCAGCTTTGTGCTGGGCGTCGAGGACCTCGCGGACACCCGCTTCGCCCTCTCACCCCTGCACGAAACCCTGTTCAGCCTGCGAGTGCTCCAGGATCCGGGCCTGTCCGCGCTGCACCTGCCCTGGCGCAGGTCCGTACTCGGCAGACTCGGCGCGCTCGACACCGGTCTGCTGATGTCCCTGGTCGCCCAGCGGCGTACCCTCCCCGACTTCCTGACCCCGAATCCCACGAGTTTCGCGCCGGCCTTCGAAGAAGAACTCTCCGTTGTCCGCCGGGCGTCCTGCGCTCGGGTCCGCCACGACCTGCTGCTTGCGCACGCACCCGACCCTGTTCCCGAAGCGCTCCGCGACGCCACCGCCGCCGAGGACGCGCCTGTCGCCGGACTCCGCGACGCCATCTGTGATCTCCTGCGGCAGTACTGGGAGGTAGCCATCGAGCCGGTGTGGCCGCAGATGCGACTGGTGCTGGAAGCCGACATGACCTACCGCGCCCGCCGGCTCGCCCTGGGGGGCGCCCGACTGCTGTTCGCCGACATGCACCCGAACCTGCGCTGGCAAGGCGGAGAACTGCATATCCGCAAGATGATCAGCAGGCATCGGGTTGTGGCATCCGGCCGGGGGTTGTTGCTCCTGCCATCTGTGTTCGCACACAAACCCGCGCCTCCCGTCAGCCCTGACGAGCCGCCGAGCCTCGTCTATCCCAGCCGGGGAGCAGCCACGCTGTGGGGCTCGGAGATGCCGACCGTCGACACGACCGCCCTGGTGTCCCTCCTCGGTTCGTCCCGGGCAAGACTGCTCGGCCTCCTGGACGAGCCGTTGCCCACCGTAGAGCTCGCCCGCCGTCTCAGGGTCACCCCAAGCGCGGTCTCCCAGCACCTGCGTGTCCTGCACTCCACAGGACTGGTCACCCGGACACGTGACGGACGGCATGTGCTGTACCGGAGAAGCGCACTCGGCGACCGGCTCACTACCACCGCTACCAGACCGCGGACTCACGACAGCTGAGATCCAGGCAGTCCGCCCCCGCGGCCGGGATCGAGGAGGCGGTCGTCTTCGAGGGGGACCCCGGCACCTCCAGCCACCTCCATCCGCTCCAGCCACCTCCATCCGCTCCAGCGCCCGAAGTTCCGCGAACTGCTCACCTACGGCGTGCTCGACCCGCATCGACACCGGCTCGCGCCCGCACGTTCGCGACCCGGTAGGGGAGCTGCGCAGGTCGGTGAGCCGGGCGCGGTGGTCCGGGCCCGGGATCGCGGGGGTGCCGCAGCGGCACCCCCGGCAGTGACGGCGAACGGGCCGCCGCCCCCACCCAGGGGGCGGCGGCCCGCTCGCGGGTGCGCCCGCTCAGCGGCGGCCCTCGGCGCGGGCCCGGGTCCAGGCGGCTTCGCGCAGCAGGCGCAGGCCGTTGAGGCCGACGATGACGGTGGAGCCCTCGTGGCCGAGGACGCCGAGCGGCAGCGGGAGGGTGGCGACCAGGTCCCAGACCATGAGGCCGGTGATGAACACCGAGGCGATCACCAGGTTCTGCACCACGAGGGAGCGCGCGCGGCGGGAGAGGGCGACGACGGCGGGGACGGTGGCGAGTTCGTCGCGCACGATCACGGCGTCGGCGGTCTCCAGGGCGAGGTCGGAGCCGGCCCGGCCCATGGCGATGCCGGTGTGGGCGGCGGCCAGCGCCGGGGCGTCGTTGACGCCGTCGCCGACGACCAGGACCTTCCGCCCGGCCTGCTCCCGCTCCCTGACGGCGGCGACCTTGTCCTGGGGCAGCAGGCCGGCCCGGACGTCGGTGATGCCGACCTCGGCCGCGAGGCGGGCGGCGGCGCGCGGGTTGTCGCCGGTGACCAGCGTCGGCGCCGTGCCCGTCAGGGCGGTGAGCGCGGTGACGGTGGCGGCGGCGTCCGGGCGCAGGCGGTCGGCGATGCCGAGCACGCCGACCGGACGGCCGTCGGCTTCGACCAGGACGGCGGTGTGGCCGCCGTCCTCCAGTTCGGCGGCGATGGCGACGGCGGCGTCCTGGCGGCCCGCGCCGTCGCCGCCGTCGATCAGCCGGGCCGGGGCGCCGACCGCGACGGATCGGCCCTCGACGATGGCGCGCACCCCGACGCCGGGCGCGGAGGCGAAGTCCTCGGCCGTGGCCAGGGCCAGGCCGCGGGCGCGGGCGGCGTCGACGACGGCGCGGGCGAGCGGGTGTTCGCTGGGGTGCTCGGCGGCGGCCGCCAGCGCCAGCAGTCCGTCCTCGGTGAGGCCGGAGCCGGCCAGGGGGCGGATGCCGGTGACGCGCGGGGTGCCTTCGGTGAGGGTGCCGGTCTTGTCGAGCGCGACGGCGTCGACCTGGCCGAGGCGTTCCATGACGACGGCGGACTTGACCAGCACCCCGTGCCGGCCGGCGTTGGCGATCGCGGACAGCAGCGGCGGCATGGTGGCCAGCACCACCGCGCACGGGGAGGCGACGATCATGAAGGTCATCGCCCGCAGCAGCGAGCCGGTGAAAGCGGCGCCGAAGGCCAGCGGCACCGCGAACACCGCCAGGGTGGCGACGACCATGCCGATCGAGTACCGCTGCTCGACCTTCTCGATGAACAGCTGGGTGGGCGCCTTGGTCTCGGACGCCTCCTCGACCATCTTCACGATCCGGGCGATCACCGAGTCCGAGGCGTCGCGCTCGACCTTCACCCGCAGCGCGCCGGTGCCGTTCAGGGTGCCGGCGAACACCTCGTCTCCCGTCCTCTTGGCGACGGGCAGCGGCTCACCGGTGATGGTGGCCTGGTCGACCTCGCTCGTGCCGTCCAGGACCCGGCCGTCGGCGCCGATCCGCTCGCCCGGGCGGACCAGGACGGTGTCACCGACCGCGAGCCGCTCCGTGGGCACGCTCTCCTCGGTGCCGTCGTCCAGCAGCCGGGTCGCGGTCGCGGGCGCGAGGTCGAGCAGACCGCGCACCGAGTCGGCGGTACGGGCGGTGGCGAGGGCCTCCAGGGCGCCCGAGGTGGCGAAGATGACGATCAGCAGGGCGCCGTCCATCACCTGGCCGACCGCCGCCGCGCCGAGCGCGGCGACGATCATCAGCAGGTCGACGTCGAGGGTCCTCTCGCGCAGCGCCCGGAGCCCCGCCCAGGCCGGCTCCCAGCCGCCGGTGGCGTAGGCGAGCGCGTACAGCGGCCCCCACGCCCAGGCGGGGGCGCCGGCCAGCTGCAACGGCAGCGCGATCAGGAACAGCACCAGCGCGGCGGCGGCCCAGCGGGCCTCGGGCAGCGCGAGGATCCGGGTGCGCCGCCGTGGGGCGGCACCGGCGGACGCGGCGGCCGCCTCGGGGGCGGGGCGTTCGGTCAGGGTGGAGGACACGGCAGGCAGGACCCTTCGCGCAGGCCATGGGCAGGAGTGACGACCCGGTCCACGATACAGGAACACATGAACACCTATTCAAGTGTCATCTGTAGTATTGGCGCATGGGTCATGGAGCCGCTCCCGCGAAGAACGCCGTCCCGCGCACGCGCCTGGACGCGGACAACGCCGCCCGGGTGGCGACCACGTTGCAGGCCCTGGCCACTCCGTCCCGCCTGCTGATCCTCGCCCGCCTGCGCGAAGGGCCCTGCGCGGCCACCGACCTCGCCCACGCCGTCGGCATGGAGCAGTCCGCCTGCTCCCACCAGCTGCGGCTGCTGCGCAACCTCGGTCTGGTCACCGGCACCCGCCAGGGCCGCTCGGTGGTCTACGCGCTGTACGACGACCACGTCGCCGAACTCCTCGACCAGGCCGTGTACCACACCGAGCACCTGCGCCTCGGGCTCAGCGACGCCGCCGACAGCGCGGACGCGGACCTCGCGCACGAGGACCTCGCGGACGGCGCCGTGGGCCGTCCGGCGCTCTGACCGGCCGCCCCGGGCCGTTCGCTGCCCCTGACCGGCCGCCGGCCGCCGCTGCGCCCCGGGCGGCCCGCCTCACCCCGTACCGACCTGCCACTCCCGCGGCGTCATGCCGTACGCCGCGCGGAAGGTGCGGGTGAAGTGGCTGGAGTTGACGAAGCCCCAGCGCCGGGCGATCCCCGCCACCCCGATCTCCGCGGCCATCGGCCGGAGCAGGTCCCGGCTGCACCGCTCCAGCCGCTGCGCCCGGATCCACCCGCCGACCGTGGCGCCCTCCAGGTGGAACAGCTTGTGGAGGAGGCGGACGGACATGAAGTTCGCCTCCGCGATCGTGGACGGCGAGAGGTCCGGGTCGCGGAGGTTGCGCAGGATGTACTCCTTGACCCGCTCCAGCGAGGCCGCGCTGTGCGAGTCCTGCGGGCGGATGCGTCCGCTCCGGTCGTCGACGAGCAGGGCCAGCAGGTCGAGTGCCGTGGTCGCGGCCCGGCGCCCGACCGTCTCGTCCAACTCGTCGGCCGTGCGCGCCATCTGCGACAGGTAGGCCGTCAGCAGCGCGGCGCTGCCCTCGGTCCCGTCGAACGCCGTGGCGGTCAGTGTCCGCAGGTCCCTGTCGGGCACGTTCAGTTCGGCGCGGGGGAAGTGGAAGGAGGTGAAGACGAACCGTTCCGCCATCGTGTTCCGGAACACCCGGGACGCATCGGTGAGGGAGAACTCGCCCGGCCGGACGACCGACTCCCGCCCGTCCTGCTCCCTCAGCGCGGTGCCCTGCTCCTGGAGGCTGAGGATGAGCGACGGAGGGCCGCCCGCGGCGATCATGCGGCTGTCGCGCGTCATCGTCTGCGGCCCCGCCTCGACCCTGGAGATCCGCACCGACCCGAGCCGGTGGCTGGTGATCGTCCCGGGCGACGGCACCTCCTCCAGGAACTCCACGGTCATCGGCACGAAGGCGCGGGACACCGTGTCCTGCCAGCTCTCCGAACGGTCGGAGGCCGACAGCGACGCGGCGGTGCGAGGCACAGCGGAGAGCGACGCGGTGGAGCGGGGCACGGCGGAGCGAGGCGCGGTGGAAACGGATACGGACACCGGGTTCCCCTCGGGTCGACGGGTCATCGGGACACCGGGCCCGGGGTGTCCCCCGGGCCGGACGGCACGGCGGCGCCACGGGTGGCGCGCCACCGGCTCGGCGAGACGCCGTACGCGGCACGGAAGAGCCGGCTGAAGTGGGCCGGATCGGTGAAGCCCCACCGCTGGGCCACGCCGGAGACGGTGCCGGCGCCGCCGTCCTCGCGGGTGAGGTCCTCGGCACTCGCCTGGAGCCGGCGGCGCTGGATCAGGCGGCTGACGGTGGTCCCCTCCCCCTCGAAGAGCTTGTGGAGGGAGCGGACGGAGATGCCGTGCGCGGCCGCGATCGTCCGCGGTCCGAGCCCGGGATCCCCGAGGTGCCGGTCCACGTGGGCGTGGATCTCCCGGAGCCGGGTGTGACGGGAGTCCTCCGTGGCCGGCGCGTCGACGGCGGCCCGCTCGATGACGAGGGTGGCCACCAGGTCGGCGAAGGTGCGGGCCAGTCGACCGGCGACGGGCCCGGGGAAGTCCTCGGCCGTCTCGACGAGGGTCAGCAGGGACTGCTTGACCAGGGAGGCCACCGGGCCGCCGGCGTCGGCCACGGTGGCCGTCACCCGCTCCAGCTGCTCGTCGCGCACGCCGAAGGCCCGGCGGGGGAGCAGGCACACCCTGACGTCCACTCCGTCCGGGTAGTCGACCACGTGGGGGGTCTCCGTGTACCAGAAGGAGACCGCGCCCGGGGGGACCTCGACCGTCCGGCCGTCCTGGTGCACCACGGCACCGGTGGCCCCCATGACGGCCACCACGAAGAACCCCTCGGTCTGCCTGGGGCCACGGGCGATCTCCCGCGGGCCCCGGGTGTAGCAGCGCGGGCCGGCTTCCGTCGTGATGAACAGCAGGTGCCCCAGCCGCCGGGTCGTCATCCGGCCCGGGTCCGAAGCCGGTTCGTACGAGGCGACCGTCACCGGTACGGCGGCGATGGAGAGGGGCCGGCTGCGGCGGCCGGTGCTCCCGTCCTGCGGGGACCCGGCCGGGTCGGTCACGGATGTCATGGGTCCTCTCCCTCCGGTCGGCACGGCATCCAGCATGGAACACCGGATGACTTAGGTCGGTGGCCGAATGACTGTGAAGCGACTGCGGGTGATGTGGCGCCGGACACATGACCCTCAGCGCACACCGACCGTGCAAATGCGTGCACCTACACTGCAACAGTCCAGGTCAGAGCCCTGGCGCAGGCGTAGAGGAACATCGGATGTCAGGCACCACACTGTTCGGCCGGGGCGAGGAGCTGGCGGTCGTCGACGCATTGGTCGACGCCCTGCCCGAGCGTGGCGACGCGCTGGTGGTCCACGGGGCCCCGGGGATCGGCAAGTCCGCCCTCCTGGACCACGCCGCCGCCCGGGCCCGCGCGCGCGGGTTCACCGTCCTCAGGGCCTCCGGCGTCCGGGCCGAGAGCGACCTGCCGTTCGCGGGGCTGCACCAGCTGACCCACACCGTGGCGGACCGCATCCCGCGCCTGCCCGCCCCCCAGGCGCAGGCGCTGCTGGGGGTCTTCGGCATGGCGCAGCCGTCCCCCGGCGCCTCCGGGCCCCAGCCCTTCATGCTCTTCCTGGCCGTCCTCGGCCTGCTCGGCGAGGCGGCCGCCGACGCCCCCGTCCTGCTGGTCGTGGACGACGCCCAGTGGCTGGACACGCCGACCCTGGACGTCCTCGCCTTCGTCGCACGCCGAGTCGGCGCCGAACCCGTCGGCCTGCTCGTCGCCGTCCGCGAGGACCGTGCGGTGTGGCCGGGCGCCCCCGACCTGCGCGAGCTGCACCTCAAGCCCCTGGGACCGGGCGCGGCCGACGCGCTGCTGACCGCGCGCAGCCCCGGTCTCGCCCCGGGGACGCGCCGCCTGGTGGTGCGGATGGCGGCCGGCAATCCCCTCGCGTTGACCGAGCTCCCCGTCACCCTGGGCGCGGACGGGGTGCCCCGGGAGTCCGTGCTGTCGCCCGGGCTCGCCCTCACCGCCCGACTGGAGCGGGCCTTCTCCGCGCGCCCGGCCGACCTTCCGTCCGACACGCGCCTCGCGCTGCTGGTCGCGGCCACCGCCGACGACGGTGTGCTGTTCGAGGTGCTCGCCGCGGCCTCGGACCTGACGGGCACGGAGGTCTCCGCGCGTTCCCTGGAGCCCGCCGTCGCCGCCGGTCTGGTGCGCGTCGACGGGTTCCGGATCGACTTCACCCACCCGCTGGTGCGCTCCGCCGTCCTGGGCGAGGCCTCGCTCCCGGACCGTCTCGCCGCCCACGGCGCGCTGGCCCGCACCCTCCGGGGACAGCCCGACCGGCAGGCGTGGCACCGGGCCGCGGCCGGCGGCCGTCCCGACGAGGAGGCGGCCCGGCGACTGGACCGGGCGGCTGCCGGCGCGAGGGAGCACGGTGCCACGGCGGCGGCCCTGACGGCGCTGGAACGCGCGAGCGCGCTGAGCGAGGCGCCCGCGCGGAGCGTGGCCCGGCTCCTCGGTGCGGCGGAACTGCGCTTCGAACTCGGCGAGGCGGACCGGGTGTCGGCCCTGGTGCAGCAGGCCGAATCGCTGGGCCCGGACGTACTGGAGCGGGCCCGGGTGGTCCTGCTGCGCGACTGGCTGGAGTCGGAGTCCGACACGAGCACCTCCCGGATCCACCTGCTGATCGCCACGGCCGAGCAGGCCGCCGGGGCCGGCGATCCCGAACTCGCGCTGCGACTGCTGCGCGCGGCCGCGCGGCGGTGCTGGTGGGCGGACCCGGGGCGGGAGCTGCGGGAGCGCGTCGTGACGGCCGCCGAGCGGCTTCCGGTCCCCGACCTCCACCCGGACCTGGTGTGCACGCTGGCGGGGGCCGCCCCGGTGGAGGCGTCGGCGACGGTGCTCGACCGGCTGCGGCGCCTCGAACGCGAGGGCGGGTACGACGTGGGGACCGCCGCCACTCTGGCCAACGCGGCCATCATGCTGAACGCGTACGACCAGGTCATCGGATTCGTCCGCCACGCGGCGGACGGACTGCGCCGGCAGGGGCGTCGGGCCCTGCTGGCCCAGAGCCTGGTGTTCCTCTCCCTGGCCACCGTGCACACCGTCGACTGGGAGACCGGCATCCCGGCGGCGGACGAGGCGGCACGGCTGGCCGAGGAGAACGGGCAACCGCGGTGGCTGACCGGTGCTCGGGTGGCGAAGGCACAGTTCGCCGCGCTGCGCGGGGACCTGGACACCGCGCTGGTCGCGATCGGCGAGGCGGAGGGCCAGGGGCTGACCGTGGTCGACCCCTCCAAGCTCGCGTACATCCAGATCACGCGCGGCCTCATCGGCCTCGCCGCCGGCCACTTCGCCGAGGCGTTCTCCTGCGTCTGGCGGGTCTTCGACCCGGCCGACCCCTCCTACCACCCGTTCATGCAGACCATGGCCATCGCGGAGCTGGCCGAGGCCGCCACCGGCGACGACCAGCGGGCCATGGCGCGCGGCGCCCTGCGACGGCTCGTCTCGACGGCCGGGGCCAGCGAGGTCCAGATGATCCGGGTGAGCCTGGGGTTCGCCCGGGCGCTGCTCGCCGACGACGAGCACGCCGAGGAGCACTTCCGGGCGGCGTTCGACCTGGACATGTCCCGTACGCCCTTCGTCCGCGCCCGGCTCATGCTCGCCTACGGCACCTGGCTCCGGCGGCGCCGCCGGGTGATGGAGGCCCGCACTCCGCTGCGGATCGCGCGGGAGTCCTTCGCGGCCATGGGCGTGGAGCCCTGGCGCGAGCGGGCGGCGCAGGAGCTCCGCTCGGCCGGCGAGGGCAGCAAGGGCCAGGGCCGCCCGGACCGGGACCTGCTCACGCCCCAGGAGGTCCGGATCGCCCAGCTGGCGGCGCAGGGGCTCTCCAACAAGGAGATAGGCCGGCGGCTGCACCTGTCGCCCCGGACGATCGGCGCGCACCTGTACCGGATCTTCCCGAAGCTCGGGATCACCTCTCGCGGCCAGCTGGGCGAGAAGCTGGGCACGGACTGAGCGCGACCCGTTCGGTGGCCGGGCGCCCTCGGGGATGTTCCGGCGGTGCACCGCGATGGGGCACTGCGCGCACCGTTCGCGGGGTGCCCGGGCAGTCCTCGGGCCCGTTCCCGCCCTGCCGGCTCCGTCACGCGGTCGGGCAGCGGCACGTTCGCGGGGGAGTCCGGGTCGTCGCCGGGTGGCCGTCGTGACCGGGTGAACTCCCGTGTGGTGCAAGCTTTTTCGCCGTCTTGTGTCGTCTCTCGTAGCGGGGGTTCGGCCCTGCTCCGAGGGGCGGGCGCCGCCCGGGACGGCCGGCGGGACCGGTCGGCCGGAGCCGTCGCCCCACCGGTTTGTTGAACGTTGTCCATTCCGCTTCGCCCCTTGTATGAATGGCGTGCCGGAAAGGAGTTGATCATGACGATGTGGACCCAGCGCGCGCGTTCCGGAGGGGAGGCGCTACAGGCGTTGGTGGACGGCCTGGCCGAGGAACTGGGGCGCTCGGTCGTCCTCGACGACCCGTTGGTGCGGATGATCTGCACCAGCCGGCACTTCGGGGACGAGGACCGGGTGCGCGTGCGCACCCTGTTGCAGGGCATCGCGGACGACGAGATCATCCGCTACGTGCTGTCCCAGGGGGTCACCCGGTGGACCGCCCCGGGAATCCTGCCCGGGCGCGACGACCTGGGGATGAGGCCGCGCTACTGCGTCCCGATCCGTCAGCGGGGCCACATGCTGGGCATCCTGAAGGTCATGGCGGTGGGCGAGCCCCTCACGGAGGCCGAGACCGAGGCCATCGACCGGGTCGCCCGTACGGTGGCGGTCGAGATGTACGCCGACCGCCTGGCCGCGGACGTGGACGAGGAGCGCACCCGCCAGTTCCTGGGCCGGCTGGTCGGCTCGGACTCGGCGCTGCGGTGCGCGGCGCACGAGCGGCTGGTGGACGAGGGCCTCCTCCCGGCGGGCCCGCACGTGGTGGTGACCAGTGTGGTCGTCCCCGGGCGGCGGGGGCCGTCCGGCCGGGTCGCGGTGGCGCTGCGCGGGGCGCTGGAGCCGTTCCGGCACGCCCGTACGGTCCGGGGCCTGGCGGCGGTCGAGCGGGACCGGGCGGTCCTGGTGCAGGTCTTCGACCGGGAACCGGCGCAGGAGGAACTGGACGCGCAGTGCCGCGCGATCGTCCGCTCCCTGCGGACCTTCCTGGGTGCGGACGTGGACGTCGCGGTGGGGGTGGGCGGCCGCAGGACGGCGCTGGCGGACGCGTGGATCTCCTACGGCCAGGCCCGGGTGGCGGTACGTGCGGCCCGTCGGCTGCCCCGGCTGGAGGGCGTCGGCGACTGGGAGCGGCTGGGGGAGTTCACGATGCTCCTCCAACTGCCGGAGAGCGCGCTCAACGAATCCCTCCTGCCGAAGCCGCTGCTGGGCCTGCTGGAGGACAACGCGGGCTCCCGGCTGGAGGAGACCCTGCGCTGCTACCTGGAGAACGCGGGTTCGGTGCCCAGGACCGCGGAGGTCCTGGAACTGCACCGCACCTCGCTCTACTACCGGCTGCGCCGGATCCAGGAGATCACGGGCCTGGACCTGGACGACGGCGCACACCGTCTGGTGCTGCACATGGGGCTCAAGCTCCTGGACCTGCTCCCGGCTCCCCGGGAGGCCGGCGCCCGCGATGACCGTGCCGCCACGGCCGGTTGACCAGCCTCCTCGTCCGATCCCCCTCCGTCGCGCCGCGCCCCGCGGAACGCGGCGGCAGGCCCGCGCCGCCCGGGCCGACGGCCGCCATCCCTCCTGAGCACCCCCCGGTGAACACGTTCGCCGGCCGGTGGCGGTGCCTCGTCAATGCGCTTGCTCCAGAGGGCATTTGGGGCCGTCCGCCAGGCCGTCCGCAGGGCCCCGCCGTGCCCGCGACCCGCCCTGCGGGCCGGCGCCGGACGGCGAGTCCCTTGTCCCGGACGGCAATCCGTGCACGATCAGGCAATGATCCCGGCCTTCCGGCAGTACCGTCGGTGGGGTGCGCGAGGCGTCGGAGGGACGGCCTTCCGCCGGGCACGGACCGAGCCCGTGCCCGGGCAGCCGTCGCGTTGCCGAGCCCTTCCGATCAGGCCAGGAGCGATGAGTTGTCCGATCCCACCCCTCTGCCCGAACGGCGCCCGGTGCTCGACCGCGCGCTCCAGGAGTTCCTGGACGCCGGAGCCGGCCGGTCCGCGACGGGACTGCCGGACCTCTCCTTCCTCGCCCGCGGCTTACCCGCGCGCGACGTCCCGGCCCCCGGCTTTCCGGCCCGGGACCTCCCCGCCCGCGACGGCGTTCCGGGCGGCGGATCGGGCGGCGGATCGGGCGAGGAGACGGACTGCGACGAGTACGGGGACCCGGACGATCCCTGCGGCGTCACCTCGGAGTGGCTCGCCCTGCCCTGCGGGCCCGCCGGGCGGGTGCACGTCCAGGTGACCAGGCCCGTCGGCGCCGCCGAGCCCAGCCCCGTGGTGCTGTTCCTGCCCGGCCTCGGCTGGTCGCTCGGCGACGCCGACTGCTACGCCCGGCTGATCCAGGAGTTCGCCCTGGGCACCGACGCCGCCGTGGTGTACGTGGACTACGCGAGGGCGCCCGCCGCGCGCTACCCGGTGGCCGTCGAGCAGTGCCACGCCGTGGCCCGCTGGATCCACCAGCACGGCCACGAGATCGGACTGGCGGGGGACCGGATCGCCGCCGTCGGCGACTCCGCGGGGGCCAATCTGGTCGCGGCGCTGACCCTGCTGGCCCGGGAGCGCGGCGACGTCCCGCTCGCCCACCAGGTGCTGCTGTACCCCGTCACCGACGCCGACTTCGACACCCCCTCCTACCAGCGCTTCGCCACCGGCTACTTCCTGCACCGCGCGCACATGCGCCGCTTCTGGGACGACTACCTGCCCGAGCCCCAGCGGCGGAAGGAGACGACCGCCGCACCGCTGCGCGCCTCGCTGGAGCAGCTGGTGGGGCTGCCGCCGGCGCTGGTGGTCACCGCGGAGGCCGACGTGCTGCGGGACGAGGGGGAGGCCTACGCGGCCAGGCTCCGCGCGGCGGGCGTCCCGGTGGTGTCGACGCGCTACCAGGGGGTGATGCACGGCTTCCTGCTGGTCGGCGGGCTCCATCCCACGCGCACCACCCGGGCCGCGCTGATCCAGGTCGTCGACACCGTGCACATGGCGCTGCACCGCCGGCCCTGGTGAAGCCGGACGGCGTGGGCGCGCACGGCTGGTGGGCGGCCACGGCTGGTGGGCGCGCACCGGCCGGTGGACGGGCACGGACGGTGCGGTCGGCTGCGGACGGCCGGCTCACCCGGCGAGGAAGGCCAGCAGCACGGTGTTGACCTCCTCGGCGTGGGTCCAGAGCAGGCCGTGCGGGGCGCCGGCGATCTCGACGTACTCGGCGACGGGGAGCTCCTTGTGGTACGGGCGCGCGGTGTTGTCGACGGGCAGGATGCGGTCGCCGGTGCCGTGCAGGACGAGCGCCGGCACGTCGATGCGGGTGATGTCGGCGCGGAAGTCCGTGTACCAGGTGGCCGGTGCGGCCGCGGCGGCGAAGGCGCCACCGGAGGCGGCGACGTCGAAGCCGTGGCGGACGGCCTCCTCACTGATCCGGGTGCCGAGGTTCTCGTCCAGGTTGTAGAAGTCGTTGAAGAAGGCGGTGTAGTAGGCGTACCGGTCGTCCCGCACGGCCTCGACGATGCCCCCGAAGAACTCCTGCGGGGCGGCGCCGTCCGGGTTGCCGGCGGTCTTGAGCAGGTACGGCTCCAGGGAGGCCAGGAGGGCGACCTTGGCGACGCGGGCGGAGCCGTGGGAGGAGAGGTAGCGGACGACCTCGCCGGTGCCCATCGAGAAGCCCACCAGGGCGGCGTCGCGGAGGTCGAGGGTCTCCAGCACGGTGTGGAGGTCGGCGGCGAAGGTGTCGAAGTCGTAGCCGGTGGTGGGGTGGGAGGAGCGTCCGAACCCGCGGCGGTCGTAGGTGATGACCCGGTGGCCGGCGTCGACCAGGGCTGCGCTCTGGCGCTCCCAGGCACGGCCGTCCATCGGGAAGCCGTGGATGAGCACGACCGGCCGGCCGGTGCCGTGGTCCTCGTAGTAGAGGTCGATGGCGGTGGAGTTCTCCTGGCCAACGGTGATGAACGGCACGGGACTTCCCTGTCTTCCGGACCACGCCTGGGCTGCGACGGGCCCACGCTAGGGCCAGGCGCCGGTGGCCGGTTGCCCGGGAGAGCACCCCGGGTCGTCCGAGAGCGCCGAGAAGGGGCGCCGACGCCGGAGAACCGGTCCCGCGTGCCCGCGCCGGAGAAACCCCGCCGGGACGTGCGGTTTCACATCCGGGCCCTCAGCACGTCGACCTCGCAACCCGGTGCGAAGGGGTCGAAGCCGTGCTCGGCCAGCCAGCGGACCGCCAGCAGGCTCCGCAGCGACCACCACGCGTGGATCACCTCCAGGTCGACGTCGGCGCCGTAGCCGGCGATGACGTCGTCGAGGTGCTCCTCGTGCCCCAGCGTGAAGGTGGCGAGGTCGTAAAGGGCGTCGCCCCGGCCCGCCTCGGACCAGTCGATGATGCCGGTGACCTCGTCGCCGTCGACGAAGACGTGCGCGATCTGGAGGTCGCCGTGGGTGAAGGCCGGCGTCCACGGCCGGAGCGCGGCCTCGGCGACCTGCCGGTTGCGGGCGACCAGATCGGCGGGCAGGACGCCGTTCGCCACCAACGACTCGCATTCGGCGTCGAGTTCGGCCGTCAGCGCGGCGACGCTCCGGCCCGCCCGGCCCGTCCGGGGCGGCAGCGGTGCGTCGTGCAGCCTCCGGATGGCGGCGCCCGCCGCGGCCCAGGCCGCCGGGGACCCGGTCGACGGCCCGCCGAGGCGCCCGAGCGTCGTGCCCGGGAGCGCGGCGATCGCGAGAGCGGGCGGCTTGCGCCACAGCACCTCCGGGGTCGGGACCGGTGCGAGGGACATCGCCTCGACCTCGGCGTCGATGCGCGCCTGGTCGGCGTCCACCTTCAGGAACACGTCTCCGACGCGCAGGGTCGCACGCTCGGAGTGGGCGACGACGATCTGGACCTCATCCATGTTCATGGGCGACCAGTATCCCGGGAACGACCGCCGAAGTCGCCGGGTTTGTCACCTGCCTAAACACCGCTGACGGCCCTCATGGCACCGTCCTCCGACGGCTCCTCAACTCACCGGTAGTCGAAGGGATTTCTCGGTGGCAACCGCGTCCGTACCGTCCGGCGCCGGCTGTCACCCGAGGCCCCGGGCCGGCCGTCACGGCGCCGGCCGGCCCGCCCACGCGGCGGCGGGCCGGGAGCGGTACAGCCGCGCGTAGTACCGTCCCGCGCTCTCCCGGCCGCGGGGGTCCTGACCGCTCGCCAGCACCGCCGCGACGGCGTGCTCCTGCTCGTCCGCAGTCGCGAAGAGCCGTTGGGGGTAGAGGTCGGCGGGGTCGGAGCGGGTCTCCAGCCCGAAGGACTTCAGGCGGTTGACGACCGGCCGGTAGTCGACCGTGCGCAGGATGAAGGCGCTGATCCAGACGGGGCGGCGGGCCCGGCCCAGCAGGGCGGAGACGGTGCGGTCGGTGATGTAGCTTCCGGCGCCGGTGGAGACGATCAAGCCGGTGCGGGCCATCGCACGGCTGACCGACGCGTCCGGTTCCTCGTGTTCGAGGTCGACCGCGCAGGCGTCGTCCAGGAGGCCCACGTCCAGTGCGTAGGAGAGCGCGTTTCCCGCGATGTCGAGGCCGACGACCGGTACGGCGTGGCGGTGGCGTCGGGCGGCGTAGAACCGCCTGTCCCGCTCGGCCAGTTCCTTCGACGACAGGGATCCCAGCGCGGGGTCGGTGTAGTGGGCGTAGAGGTCCGCGAGCGTCAGATCGTGGTTGAGCAGGGCCGCGTTGATGCCGTACGAGCAGCACAGGTCGAGGACGGCGAACTCCCCGGCGCCGTCGGCCGCCCCGGCGCGCTCGCCGAGGGCGCGGCGGAACTCCGGCTGCGCGTGGTGCGGGATCTCGTACTCCACCGGGGCGAGTCTGGCGAAGTAGGCCCGGGGATCGGGCTGGTCGTAGATGTCGTCGAAACGGACCTTGCCCGGGGCCCGTCCGTCCTCGAAGGCGTCCTGATCGTCCATCCGGTCTCCCCGCTCGGTACGGTCGCCGCACTCGCGACCCGTCGTGACTGGATCACCGGTTCAACGAAGCCGGCGGGCTGCCAGGGCCCGATCGGTGGAAGATCACCCGAACGGCAGCCCGCGCACCGGTGCCGGGCGAGGGCGGTGAGGGCAGGTCCCGCGCGGCCCGTTCCCCGGAGCTGGGCCTTTGATCCGACCTCTGATCCGACCTCCGATCCGACCTCGGCGGCGCCGGACTCGGGCACCCGGCCGTCGCGCGAACCGCCTCTTTTGCCCGAACCCCTTGACAGGTATAGACCACTCCGCTTGAGTCTGGGGCAGCCCCGCACCCGGCCCGCACCCCGGTCGGCCCGTCCCCCACGACGTGCCCCCCCCCGCGGGGCCCGGCTCCCCTGCCCCGACGTCCCTACCTCCACGACCGTGCGGCCCCACACCGCACAAGGGGTGATCAAGTGTCCATGAAACGCCTGCTCGCACTGTTCTCCACCGTCGCCACGGCGCTGGCGGTGGTCCTGCTGCTGCCCGCGTCCAACGCCAGCGCCGCCGTCTGCGCCACGCCCTGGAGCTCCTCGGCCGTCTACACCGGCGGCGCCACCGTCTCCTACAACGGCCACAACTGGCTCGCCAAGTGGTGGACCCAGAACGAGGTGCCCAGCACCGGCGGCTCCGGCGTCTGGTCCGACCAGGGCGGCTGCGGCACCGGCCCGACGACGACCCCGACCCCGACCGTCACGCCGACCTCCACCGCTACGCCGAACCCGGGCGGATTCCCCGTCAGCCAGGCGCAGTTCGACCAGATGTTCCCGAACCGGAACCCCTTCTACACCTACCAGGGCCTGATCGACGCCCTCTCCGCCTACCCCGCCTTCGCGGCCACCGGCAGCGACACCGTCCGCAAGCAGGAGGCCGCCGCCTTCCTGGCCAACGTCAGCCACGAGACCGGCGCGCTGGTCTACGTGGTCGAGCAGAACACCGCCAACTACCCCCACTACTGCGACAGTTCGCAGCCCTACGGCTGCCCCGCCGGCCAGTCCGCGTACTACGGGCGCGGCCCGATCCAGCTGAGCTGGAACTTCAACTACAAGGCGGCCGGCGACGCCCTCGGCATCGACCTGCTGCGCAACCCCAACCTGGTGCAGACCGACCCGGCCGTCGCCTGGAAGACCGCGCTCTGGTACTGGAACACCCAGAACGGGCCGGGCACCATGACCCCGCACAACGCGATGGTCAACGGCTACGGCTTCGGCGAGACCATCCGCAGCATCAACGGCTCGCTGGAGTGCAACGGCGGCAACCCCGCCCAGGTGCAGAGCCGGATCAACGCCTACCAGCGCTTCACCCAGCTGCTCGGCACCGTGCCGGGCAACAACCTGAGCTGCTGAGCGCCCGGGAGGGATAGCCGATCTCCATCTCGCGGGCCGGGGGGGCGACCCCCACGTGGAGGGCCCCCCCCCCCCCATGAAGGTCCCCCCGTTTTTTTTTTTCTCCCGTCCCTCTTCTTCCCTCCTCCACACACAC
>NZ_JBVITE010000050.1:0-13624 GCF_055575155.1 Kitasatospora sp. NPDC034533 | reverse complement strand
ACACACACCCCCCCCCCACCCCACCCCCACCCCCCCCCCCCCCCCCCCCCCCCCCCCCCCCCCCCCCCCCCCCCCCCCCCCCCCCCCCCCCCCCCCCCCCCCCCGCTCTCGCCAGGTAAGGCTTACCTTGCTTTTTGATCGCCGCTGCCTCTAGTCTCAAGTCCTCAGACAACCTGACAACCTGAGGACCTAGGGGTTGATCATGACAGACCTCCATGAGCTGACGCTGGCCGAACAGGCCGAGGCGGTCCGCGCGCGCACCGTCTCACCCACCGAACTGGTCGACCACCACCTGCGCCGGATCGAGGAGCTGGACGGCCTGCTGGGCGCCTACCGGACGGTCGACGCGCCCGGCGCCCGGCGGGCCGCCCGTTCGGCCGAGGCGCTGCTGGCCGCCGCCGGGACGGGGGCCACCGGCACCGGCGGGGCGGGGGAGGGCGCCGGGCTGCCACCCCTGCTCGGTGTGCCGCTGTCGGTGAAGGACACCTGGCCCGTCGCCGGGCTGCCGTTCACCGCCGGCTCCGCCGCCTTCGACGACCGCGTCGCCCCGGCGGACGCCGCCGTCGTCGGCGCCCTCCGGGCGGCCGGCGGCGTGCTGCTCGGCACCACCACGGCCGCCGAGTTCGGCTGTTCCGCGTACACCGAGACCGCCTACGCCACCGCGCGCAGCCCCTACGACCCCACCCGCGGCGCCGGCGGCTCCAGCGGCGGGGCGGCCGCCTCGGTCGCGGCCGCGCTGGCGGCCGGCGCCCTGGGCAGCGACGGCGGCGGCTCGGTCCGGATCCCGGCCGCCGCCTGCGGAGTCGTCGGCCTCAAGCCCAGCCGGGGGCGGGTGACCCCAGCCCCCGGGACGGACGCCTTCGGGCTGGCCACCGCCGGCCCGCTGGCCAGGACGGTGCTGGACACGGCCCTGCTGCTGGACGCCATGGCGGGCAGCACTCCGGGCGACGCCGGCACCCTGCCCGCCGTCCCCGCCGGGCACTTCCGGTCCTGCGCCGAACGCGAGCCCGGCCCCCTGCGGATCGGGATCCTGCCCCCGACGGACGGCTGGCACCCCGAGGCCGCGCTCGCCTGCCGCCGCACCGCCGAGCTGCTCGCCGGCCTCGGCCACCGGGTCGAGGAGGCCCCGCCGTTCGACCCGGACGAGTACCAGGCCGACTTCACCGTGCTGTGGAGCGTCCTGGCCGCCGCCGTGCCCGTCCCCGCGGAACGGGAGGAGCGGCTGCTGCCGCTGACCCGCTGGCTGCGGGCCCGGGGCGAGGAGCATGGCGCGGTCCGGCTGCACGCGGCGATGGCCTCGCTGACCGCCACCGCCCGTACGCTCTGCCGCCGCTACGGGCGGTTCGACGCCGTGCTGAGCCCGACCACGGACCAGCCGCCGCTGCCGGTCGGCGCGCTGGCCGACCCGGACGACCCGGAGCGCACCTACGCCCGGATGCTCGCCGTCACCCCGCGCACCCCGGTGGCGAACCTCACCGGCCGGCCGTCGATCAGCCTGCCGCTGCACTGGACGCCGGACGGGCTGCCGATCGGCGTGATGCTGACCGCCCGGCTCCACCAGGAGGGCCTGCTGCTCTCCCTCGGCGCCCAGCTGGAACGCGCCCGGCCCTGGGGCCAGCACGCCGCCCGGCAGGCGGCCGTACTGGCGCGGGCCCGGCAGACGGCGGCGCGGGAGGCGCGGGAACAGGCCGGGCAGCCGACCGCACCGTCGCAGGACCGGCAGACGGCCGCGCGCCCCGAGCGGAGCGCCCGGTGAAGCGCGGCAGGCTGGCGTTCCTGACCGGCACCCACATCGTCAACGACCTCTACCAGGGCGCCGTCCCGGCCCTGCTGCCCTTCCTGATGTCCCAGCGGCACTACAGCTACACCGCCGTCTCCGGCATCGCCCTGGCCGCGAGCGGCCTGTCCAGCGTCATCCAGCCGCTGTTCGGCCTGCTCGTGGACCGCCGCCCCCGCGGCTGGCTCATCCCGGCCGGCTTCCTCACCGCCGCCGCCGGCATCACCGGCGCGGCCATGGCCGGCAGCTACCCGCTCACCTGGCTCTGCGCCGCCCTGGCCGGCATCGGCATCGCCGCCTACCACCCGCCCGCCACCCACCAGGCGCGGATCGCGGGCGGACAGTCCCAGCGGGCGATGAGCCTGTTCTCCGTCGGCGGCACCCTCGGCGCCTCGCTGGCCCCGGCCCTGGTCACCTTCGTGGTCGGCTCGTACGGCCTGGGCGGCGGCTGGCTGCTCGCCGTCCCCGCGCTGGTGACGGCCGCGCTCTGGGCCGTGCAGAGCCGCCGGCGGCGGGGCCGCGCGCCGTCGACCCCGTCGCCGGCCCGGGGCGCGGCGGTGAGCACCCACCGCGACGACTGGCGGGCGTTCGGACGGCTCGTCGCGACCACGGTCGCCTGGTCGATCCCGTACGTGACCGTCACCTCCATGCTCGCCCTCCACATCCAGCGCGACCTCCACGGCTCCACGGGACTCGGCGCCGCCGCACTCACCCTGCTCACCCTGGCCGGGGCGGCCGGCACCCTGCTCGGCGGCTGGCTCGGCGACCGGCACGGACGGCTGACCCCGATCCGCACCGGCTACCTGCTGGCCGTCCCCGCCCTGGCCGTCGTGGCCTTCGCCCCCTCCGCGGCCGTCGCCGTGGCCGGCGCGGTGGCCTTCGGACTGGCCATGTTCCTGCCCTTCGCCCCGCAGGTGACCCTCGCCCAGGACTACCTGCCCACCCGGCCCGGCACCGCCAGCGGACTGACCCTCGGACTCGCCATGTCCGTGGGCGGCCTGGCCGCCCCGGCGCTCGGCGGCCTGGCCGACGCCCACGGCCTGCGGACCGCGCTCGCGCTGGTCCTCGGGGTGCTGGCGGTGGCGCTCGGCTGCGCGCTGTGCCTGCGCGACCGGGTCCTGACGGAGAGCGGGGCGGGAGCCGGCCCGGAGGAAGGACCGGCCGGCTCGCCCGCCGAGCCCGTCACCGGGGACGCGGCGTCCGCGAGGCGGTAGTGCCGCCGCCCCCGTCGGCCCTTCCACACCCGGCTTCTCCGCCCCGGCCCTTGCGCCCCGTCGGCGAGGAGGCCGGGCCACGGCCGAGCCACGCCGAGGAAAACACGACAGAGGATGTCGGGTTCCGGTGGGACAGTGGGGATCTCCGGCCGGTGCCACTCCGGCACCGGCCGGGAACGACGGACAGACCGGACAAGGACCCCCATGCGCGAGACCCCCGACGAACTCCACCGCCTCCAGGCCCTCCTGGACGCCTCCCTCTCCCGCTCCACCGCGCACCTGCGGTCGATCATCAACGAGGAGCGCACACTCACCGCCGAACAGCTCACCCGCGTCCTCACCGGCATGTGCACCCTCGCGCTGTCCACCGTCACCGCGAAGGGCGAGCCGCGGATCAGCGGCGCGGACGGGCACTTCCTCCACGGCATGTGGCACTTCGGCACCGCCCGCACCGCCGCCAAGGCCCGCCACCTCGCCGCCCGCCCCGCCGCCAGCGCCGCGCACATGCGCGGGGAGGAACTGGGCGTCTTCACCCACGGCACCGTCGAGGTCCTCAACCCCCGGGACGGCGAGCCCGCCGCCGACTGGCCGCAACTGCTGGCCTACTTCCAGGACTTCTACGGCCGCGAGACCTTCGACTGGGACAACGACGTCGTCTACTACCGGCTGCGCCCGCACTGGATGACCGTCTTCGCCGCCGACCCCGCCGCACTCGGCCTGGAGTGACGGCGTGCCGCGCAGGCCCCGGGCCGAACGAGACCCGGCTAGGAGCGGGCCAGCGTCTCGCTGGGCGCGTGTCCGGTGCCGGCGGGGCCCGGCACGAGGGGAGCGACGACGCGCCGGGCCGGGTTCGTGCCGTCGTCGTAGGTGCCGTAGTCGCCGTCGTCGTCCGAGTTCACCGAGGCGGTGATCGAGCCCGTCGCCGAGGAGGCCAGGCCGAGGAGCAGGAAGAGGACGAGCAGGCCGCGCCCGGCACCGCTCAGGACCAGCGGACGGGTCGCCGAAGTCGGGCCGGCCGGTTCACTGTCCGGCTCGTCGCCGAACAGCCGCTTGGGGTAGGCGGACGAGAGCAGCGCGAAATAGGCCGTGTAGCGCATCCGGTAGCGCAGGATCGCGGCCGTCGCCTCGAACAGCGGCCGCGGCATGCGGCCGAGGACCAGCACCACCAGCCAGAGGACGAACGACACCGCCCACCACCCCGCGAACACCAGGCCCTGCACGATCGAGGCCGGGATGACGAGGACGATGCGGAACAGCACGGCGAGCCGGTTCAGCCCGCCCGGCCGCAGCCCGACCCGCACCGGGTACTCCGGCGTCTCAAAGCGGAACGGCGGATAGCGGTCGACGAGGAGCATCAGGTACGCGGTGACGCGGGTGTCGTACGGGACGAACGCGGTGAGGTACGCCGCCACGACGTCGGGCAGCCGGCCGAGCACCAGAGCGCCGAACCAGCCGACGACGGCGACGAGGAACGCCACCACCGACAGCGCCCACACCACCACGAACTGGGGGACCAGCAGCAGCGCGCGCAGCAGCACCGTCCAGCGGCTCTGCGGGCCGGGTGCCGGAACATCCAGCGTCGGGAGCCACTCACGGCTGACGGGGGCGGGGGGAGCCTGCCACATCCGGGCCTCCACGGTCACGGGACGAGGGAACCCGGCGGTCGGGCCCGGCCGGATGTCCTCCGAAGATCGCAGCACCCCGGCCGTCCCGCGCGCCACGCTGCGCCGGACGGGGCAGCCGGCCGTCCCCGACCGGCGGGATCGCGATCGACGCGCGACGGCGTACGGCCGGGGCCGGTCTCCGGACGAACGGAGTAGCCGCGGGGGAGCGGGGACATCGGGATCGGACTTCGGGCTCGGCCGCGCGTCCGCCGAGCCGCGCGTCCGCCGGCGGGTCCTCGACCGGCTCTACCCGATCGGGTTCGAACTCGGCCCGGTTCCGGGAGCGTTCACAGCCCGTGGGACCGCACGACCGTGGCCGATCCTGAGGACCGGAAAAGATGCCCCCGCCAGCTCGGGAGCCAGAAGAATGGGCCCCGGCCGACCGGCGCAGCCGGCCGGGGGACCGGGAACGAACGAGAGGACGGCGACATGGCGCGCGTAGTGGTGATCAGCGGTGGCG
This sequence comes from Kitasatospora sp. NPDC034533, assembly GCF_055575155.1. Lineage (NCBI taxonomy): Bacteria > Bacillati > Actinomycetota > Actinomycetes > Kitasatosporales > Streptomycetaceae > Kitasatospora > Kitasatospora sp. NPDC034533. The sequence goes on along the minus strand of NZ_JBVITE010000050.1, from coordinate 8,509 downwards.
GCACCGGCATCGGCTTCGCAGTGGCCGAGGCCTTCGCGGCGGACGGTGAGCAGGTGGTGCTGATCGGCCGTCGTGCCGAGGTGCTCGACAAGGCGGTGGCGCGGCTCGCCGCCGAGTACGCCGGGGCGCCGACTCCGGTCGCGCTGGCGGCCGACCTGACCGACCCTGCCGAAGCCGACCGGGTGGCCCGGGAGGTCGGCGGGCGCTGGGAGCAGGTGGACGTCCTGGTGAACAGCGCCGGCGGGAACGCCGCGCTGGGCGCCCCCGCCGGGCGCACCGATGGAACGGCGGGCGCCGCCTGGCACTGGGAGGAGAACTTCAGGGCGAACACCCTGACCGCAGTCCTGCTCACCGAGGCGCTGAGGGACCGGCTGGCCACCCCCGGCGGCCGGGTCCTGCTCATCAGCTCGATCGCGGCCTACCGGGGCTCCGGCAACGGCTCGTACGGCGGATCGAAGGCCGCGCTCCACCCCTACGCCTACGACCTGTCGGCCGACCTCGGCCCGCAGGGCGTCACCGTCAACGTGATCGCTCCCGGCTACATCGCGGAGACGGAGTTCTTCCGCGGGGCGCTGACCCCCGAGCGTGAGGGGATACTGATCGCCCAGGCCGACACCCGCAGGGCCGGCGTGCCCGCGGACGTGGCGCAGACGGCCCGTTGGCTGGCCTCGCCCGCCGCCGGCCACATCACGGCGCAGATCATCCAGATCAACGGCGGGAGCGAGCACGGGCGCTGACCGGCGCTCGGGCGCTGTCCGGGAATCCCGGGCCTGCGGAATCGATGAGGGCAGGTGGTCGGGGGGCGATGCGGTGAGGCCCACCGAGAACGAACCGCGTCGGAAGAGAGCGGCTTCGCCCCGGGCCTGCTGGGACCGCCCGGGGGGACCGGTCGAATCGGGGCTGAGGGCGCCGTGGCGGGTGAACCACCAGCGGACCGGCGAGCGGGTCTCCACCGGGTGTGCCGGGGCGGGCGCAGGGCTCGGGGGACATCTCACGGGTGGCTGTCGGACCCCTTAGGATCGTCAGCAGCCGAGCCGATGAGATGCGGGCGGACCGACGGCGGAGGGCGGCGCGGACATGCGGGGGAGCCGGGCGATCGCGCTGCTGCTGCTCCTCCAGGGCCGGCGGGCGATGACGGCCGCCGAGCTCGCCGCCGAGCTGGAGGTCTCCGAGCGCACCGTCCAGCGGGACGTCGCCGCGCTGGTGGAGGCCGGGGTGCCGGTGTACGCCGACCGCGGGCGCGGCGGGGGCTACCGGCTCGTCGACGGCTACCGCACCCGCCTCACCGGACTCGAACGCGCCGAGGCCGAAGTGCTGCACCTGGCCGGACTCCCGGGCCCGCTGCGCGACATGGGCCTGGCCGGGCAGGCCCTCGCCGCCCGGCTGAAGGTCGCCGCCGCGCTGGGCGACGCCCCCGCGGCGGCGGCCCGGCGCTTCCACCTGGACGCCCCGGCCTGGTTCCGCGAGGCCGAGCCCCCGCCGCTGCTCGCCGAGGTGTCGCGGGCCGTGTGGCAGGAGCGCGTCCTGCACGCCCGCTACGCCGCGCGCGGCGGCACCCGGGAGCGGCGGCTGGAGCCGTACGGCCTGGTCCTGAAGGCCGGGCAGTGGTACCTCGCGGCGCGCGGCCCCTCCGGCCGGGTCGGCACCTACCGCGTCGACCGCTTCGAGACCGCCGCGGCCGGCGACGAACGGTTCGAGCGCGACCCGCAGTTCGACCTCGCCGTCTACTGGACGGCGGCGGCGCGGGAGTTCACCCGCGCGATGCTGCGCGAGCGGGCCGTGGTGCGGCTGAGCCCGACGGCCGTCGAGAACCTCGCCGCCCTGCTGGAGCCGGTCGCCGCCGCCGACGCCCTGGCCACCGCCGGACCCCCGGACGCCGACGGCTGGGTCACCGTGACCCTGCCGGTCGAGGACTGGGACATCGGCTACCTCGAACTCCTGCGCCTCGGCCCGGAAGCCGAGGTCCTCGACCCGCCCGAACTGCGCGCCCGCCTCGCGGAGGCGACCCGCCGCGCCGCCGCGCTCTACGACTGACCGGCCGGCTCGGCAGCGGGCTCAGGCCGCCAGTTCGGGCGCCCCGGCCTCCCGCCGCCGCGATGGCGTCGCCGCGGCGAGGTGCCCGGCCGGCAGTGCCCGGCCGAGTACGAGGAGGTCCTGCGCCGGGACCCCGTACGTCAGGACCCGGTCGGCGTCCCTGCCGTGCTGGACCGTCGGGTCCAGCACGCCGGGGAACCGGGTGCGCGTGCAGGTGCGCCACTGGACGGCCGCGACCCAGCCGGTGGCCATGGCGATCCCGGCGTAGCCGCGGGCGCGTCCGTCGGGCCAGGTCGGGTCGAAGGCGCGGCCGTGCCGGTCAACGCACCAGGCGTGGAGGGACACCGTGCCGTCCTCCTCGATCGCGTACCCCTCGGCGTACGCCAGGCCGGGCGAGCGGCGGGCGACGCGCCACGCGTTGGGGAAGCCGGCGCCGCCGTTGCCGCGCCGGGGCATGCCGACCGGCCAGGGCGCCGGGGTCTGCAGGCACCCCTGGGCGAGCACCACGGCCTCGGCGGTGAGCCTGCCGCGCGCGGCCCTCGCCCGCAGCGCGCCGACCAGGACCCGCTCGTGCAGGGAGGTCTCGGCGTTCTCGATGGGGGACACGCTGGCCAGTCTTCTCAACGCCGCAGGGCCGCGCGAGGAGTACTACGCCATCCGGTGCGGCCGGCGAACACCGCGCCCCGGCAGGCCCCTTGGCCCACGCGTCGCGCCCGCGCCGAGTGCCGGGCCGACCGGGCCTGAGGCGGGCTCCGAGTCCGGTCCCGAGGCGGGTCCTGACGGGGCTTCGCCCTGCCCGGTGGGCGGCGCCTCGTCCTCCCGCGCCTCCCCGGCCGGCGGCGGCATCACCGGCTGCCCCGGCACCCGGTTCGGGCCGCGCGTCCCCCGGCCGCGCTGCTCGCGCCACCGGCCCTGGTCGTCCCGGTGGATCCTGTCGCTCATGGCGTCCTCCTCGTGCCGGCCGAACCCCCATCGTGGCTCACCCGTTGAACCCGGGGGCACGACGGCGGCCGAGGGCCACGGGCTCCCCCGGCGACGAGTGGCCGTGAGCCGGGCCCGTAATGACGACCCCGTCGCGGACGCCGGGACCCTGTAGCGCCCGGCCGTCCGACCGCCGTCGGCCGGAGCAGGTCAGTGGATCCGCTCGACGACGAAGCCGGCGCGCTCCAGCCAGGCCGCGGCCGCCGTCTTGCCGCCCGAGAACTCCTCACTGGCGAGGGCGCGTCCGTACTCGTACCGGTGCGCGACCCCGGCGATCGCCTTGGAGTCGTAGGTGCGCCCCTCGTGGTGGAGCACGTAGAGGCGGGCCCTGCCGAAGCCGTACGTCTCGCGGAACGCGTCGGCTCCGGCCTCGTCGCACTCCTCGATGGCCCTGATCACCGATTCCCGGCTGAGGACGCCCTTTTCCATGGGCGCATCGTAGGGTCTACCGGTCGGCCGGGCGGGTGAATCCGTAGGCCCGCTCGACCTTGGCCACGTGGAGCGCGTACGAGGCGTACCAGTGCTCGCGGCCGTGCTCGCGGGCCAGGACGTGGTCCGCGTGCTCCCGCCAGGCGGCGATCGAGCTCACCGGAGCCCCACTCCGACGCCGGGGGACGCACACACCGCGACCGGGCGTGGTCGGAGACTCGGGACACCGCTGCGCCTTTCCCTGGGGATTCCGCACGGGATTCCTGGCCGAGGGCGTGGGCGATTCCGGATCGAGGGCGTGCTCGGGGAAGTGCCGGCGTCGCCGCCGGTGAAATCCGCGCGCGCTGGGCCGCGCCATGCCGAATTCGGTCGTCGAGGCCGGCGGGGTTGCCGGGTGTGGAATTCCGAATTCCATCGAAGTGGATCGAAGCGGAATTCGCCGGTCCGGTGGAATCAGGCCGGCGCCCGGCTCCGTGCCGACCCAACCTGCCTGTGGTGATGGGGAGTTGCCGATCACTCCAGCCCCGATCCGTCGGACGGCTGGCTCCTGGTCATGACTATCACCGCACGGGAAGGTTATGCGCGGCTTTCGCGTGATCTGAGTCACGTTCTCGCCATAGATTTCCGGACGACCCGTATCGGAACGGCCGATAAGTGACCGGTCGTTGCAGACGTCACTCGGTGATCTGTACACTCCGGTGCATCACTATGCGGCACCCAGCCAGAAAGCGCTTCGGCCATGCCTCGCACCTCTCCCAAGGGTTTTCCAAGCGTCGCTGCGAATACCGGGGTGAAGGGCGGAATCGTCGGCCCGGGCGCGTGAAGGCCGGCTTCTCCCACACTGTCTGACCGGCACGCGGGGCGCACCGCACGGCCCCGCCGGGGCACGTTCACGGCTTTGACGCGTGCACATCACCACGGCACATCACCACAGTACGGCGCAGCGCCATCACGCACACCAGGCACCAAGCACCAGGCACCACACGGCACCACCAGGCACCGACGCCCGGCGGACCCACACCCGCCGGGCCGCGGACTCCCGCGAGCACCAGGCGGCCCACGCCCCCGCACCACCGGGGGCCGACGGCCGTCCCACCGACTCGACCAAGGAAGGGCCCTGATGACCGAGAAACTCTGGGGTGGACGCTTCGAGGAGGACATCACCCGTGACGTCCTCGACTACACCCTCACCACCGACGTCGACGTCCGGCTGGTCTTCGCCGACCTGTGGCAGGACCTCGCCCACGTCCTGATGCTCGGACGGCAGGGCATCATCCCCGCCGACAACGCCCGCAAGATCCTCGCCTCCCTGCTGGCCCTGCACGAGAAGCACGAGAACGGCGAGCTGCGGCTGCGTCCCGAGCTGGAGGACGTCCACTTCAACATCGAGCAGCTGGTCATCGACGACCTCGGCCGCGAGGTCGGCGGGCACATGCACACCGCCCGCTCCCGCAACGACCAGGTCTCCACCGACACCCGGATGTACCTGCGCCGCGCCCTGCTCGAAGCGATCGACGCCAACCTCGAACTCATCGCCGAGCTGCTCTCCTTCGGCGAGGAGGACCTGCTGGCGATCCTGCCCGGCTACACCCACTCCCAGGCCGCCCAGCCCGTCTCGGTCGGCTTCTGGAAGACCGCCCACGCCAGCATGCTGCTGCGCGACGTCGAGCGACTGCGCGCCGCCTACACCCGCGCCGACGCCTCCCCGCTGGGCGCCTGCGCCCTGGCCGGCACCAGCTTCCCGCTGGACCGCGACCTGACGGCCCGGCTGCTGGGCTTCGGCTCGGTGCTCACCCACGCCCTGGACGCCACCAGCGCCCGCGACCACGTCATCGAGGCCGCCGCCGCGTTCGCCATCGGCAGCAACAACCTCTCCCGGATGGCCGAAGAGGTCGTCATGTGGTCCGGCCACGAGTACAGCCTCGTGGAGGTCTCCGACGCCTACGCGACCGGCAGCTCGATCATGCCGCAGAAGAAGAACCCGGTGGTCGCCGAGCTCACCCGGGGCCGCGCCGGACGCACCGCCGGCACCCTGGTCCAGCTGCTCACCATGGCCAAGTCCGTCACCCTCGGCTACAGCTGCGACCTCCAGGAGGACAAGCCCTTCCTCTGGCAGGCCATCGACGCCTACACCGCCACCGTGCGCATCACCACCGGCCAGACCCGGGGCCTGCGCTTCGACACCGCGCGCGGCGAGAAGCTGTGCTGGGACAACTTCTCCACCGCCACCGAGCTGGCCAACTACCTGGTCTCGGACCGGGACCTGCCCTTCCGCGAGGCCCACCACGTGACCGGCTCGCTGGTCGGCGCGCTGATCAAGGAGGGCGCCACCCTGCGGGACGTCCCGCTGGCCGCCCGGATCCTCGTCGACCTCGGCCACCCGGTGCCCGAAGCCGTCCTGGAGAACCTGCTGGCACCGCGCACCGCCGTCACCAGCTACACCTCCGCCGGCGGCACCTCCCCGCAGAGCGTCTCCGCCGTGCGCGAGGAACTGCTGCGGGGCGCCGGCACCCACACGGCCTGGGCCGAGGAGGCCCGCACCGGCCTGGACAACGCCCTGACCACCACCCTGGCGACCGCCCGCAAGGTCGCCGACGGCGCGGACTTCGCCGCCGAGCTGGAGAGTGCCGTCAGCGCACTGAGCACCGCCACCCCGTCGACCACCGCCACTCCGTCGAACACCTCCACCCCGTCGACCCAGGGAGCCTGACCATGAAGATCGTCCTGGCCTACTCGGGCGGACTGGACACCTCCGTCGCCCTGCACTGGCTCAAGGAGCGCTACGACGCCGAGGTCATCGCCTTCTGTGCGGACATCGGCCAGCTGGAGTCCCTGGAGACCGTCAGGCAGCGCGCCCTGGACACCGGCGCCGCCAAGGTCTACATGGAGCCGCTGACCGACCGCTACCTGAGCGACTTCGCGCTGCCCGCCCTCCAGGCCCACGCCGCGTACGAGAACAAGTACCTGCTGGCCGCCCCGCTCTCGCGCCCGCTGATAGCCCAGCGCATGGTGGAGATCGCCCACCAGGAGGGCGCCGACGCCGTCGCCCACGGCGCCACCGGCAAGGGCAACGACCAGGTCCGCTTCTACACCTCCGTCACCGCCCTGGACCCGGGCCTGAAGGTGCTCGCCCCCGTCATCGACTGGGAGCTGACCGACCGGGACTCCGAGATCGCCTACGCCCGCGAGCACGGCATCCAGGTCTCGGTGACCAAGGAGAACCCGTACAGCATCGACACCAACATCTGGGGCACCAGCATCGAGTGCGGCGAGCTCGACGACATCACCGCCGCGCCCCCCGCCCACGCCTGGCAGCTCACCGCCGACCCGGCCGCCGCCCCGGACGCCCCCGAGGACGTCGCCATCGGCTTCGAGGCCGGCGTGCCCGTCTCCCTGGACGGCGAACGGCTGCCGCTGGCCGAGCTGGTGCGCCGGCTCACCGAGCGCGCCGCCCCGCACGGCGTCGGCCGCGTGGACATCGTCGAGAGCCGCATCGTCGGCTTCAAGACCCGCGGCATCTACGAGGCCCCCGCCGCCACCGTGCTGATGGCCGCGCACGCCGAGCTCGAAGCGATCGTGCTGGACCGCGAGACCCTCCACCACAAGCAGGCCATGTCCCTGCGCTACGCCGAACTCACCTACTACGGCTACTGGTTCTCCGACCTGCGTCGCGCCATGGACGCCTTCGTCGGCTCCCTCCAGCCCCAGGTCACCGGCGAGGTCACCATGCGGCTGTTCAAGGGCGGCTGCACCGTGCTCTCCCGCACCTCGCCCAACTCCCGCTACAGCAACCGCCTGGCCACCTACGAGGCCGGCGACACCTTCAACCACGCGGCCGGCGCAGGCTTCGCCTACGTCTGGGCGCTGCCGCTCACCCGTCCCTGACCGGTCCCCGCTCGTCCGGCCCGTCCCCGTCCGCCCCGCCCGTCCCCGCTCGTCTCGTCCGTCCCGCCCGCCGTACCGCCGAAAGGACACACCGACCGTGCGCATCGTCTTCATGGGCTACCAGACCTGGGGCCACCGCGTGCTGGAGGCCCTTCTCGCCTCCGACCACGAGGTGCCGCTGGTGATCACCCACCCCAGCAGCGACCACGTCTACGAGACCATATGGAACGACTCCGTCGTCGAGCTGGCCCGCAGCCGCGACATCCCCGTCATCGAGCGCAAGTACGCCAACGACGACGAGGTCGCCGGGACGCTCAAGGAGCTCCAGCCGGACCTGCTGGTCTCCTCCGACTGGCGCAGCTGGGTGGCGCCGCACATCTACGAACTCGCCCGCTACGGCGCCATCAACATCCACGACGCACTGCTGCCCCGCTACGGCGGCTTCGCCCCGCTCAACTGGGCCCTGATCAACGGCGAGCCCGAGGTCGGCGTCACCGTCCACTTCATGAACGAGCAGTTCGACCTCGGCGACATCGTCGTGCAGAAGCGCGTGGCCGTCGAGGACACCGACACCGTCACCGACCTGTTCCACAAGACGGTCAGCCTCTTCGCCCCGGCGACCCTGGAGGCCATCGACCTGATCGGCTCGGGCCGCACCACCTGGACCAAGCAGGACCCGTCCCAGGCGACCTTCTTCCACAAGCGCTCCGTCGAGGACAGCCGGATCAGCTTCGACTGGAGCGCCGGTGACATCCGCAACCTGGTCCGCGCCCAGGTCGACCCGTACCCCAACGCCTTCGCCTACTACAAGGGCGAGCGGGTGCGCATCCTCTCCGCCTCCGTCTCCGCCGACCGCCTCGGCGGCACCCCCGGGCGGGTCTTCCGCCCCGAGGGAGAGAGCGGCGTCGCCGTGGTCTGCGGTCCGCAGTCCCACCGCGGCACCGAGTACGGCCTGGTGATCGAGCGGCTGCGCACCGACGACGGCACCGAGCACACCGGCGCCGAGTTCTTCACCACCATGGGCGGCTACCTGACCAGCAGGCCCTGACGCCCCCCACCCGCACACCGCGGGGGGAGACCACCAAGGAGGTCCGCGATGGCCGTCTGCCCCCCCTGGGGGAACACACTTGGATGTGGGCCTTGGACTCCTGGCTGCCATGGTTCTCCGAGGCAGCGGCTT
>NZ_JBVITE010000049.1:0-68309 GCF_055575155.1 Kitasatospora sp. NPDC034533 | reverse complement strand
GTTCCAGCACCGCCCATTGGGCGTCCGTCAGATCTCCCCGAGCCATGGAACGTGATCATCTCACGACCTTGATCCACTTCTGAAACAGGCCCTAGGAGCCTCACCGGCCGGTGGGGGCCGGCCGCGACTTCGACGGCGAGAGCGGTTCCGTCGTCGACCGCGACCAGGTCGTCGGCCCAGTCGAGGAGTTCCCCGTCCAGGAGCCGGCCGCGGTGGCCGGTCAGGTCGTAGCCGAAGGCGGCGGCGGCCTCGATCATCAGCGGGTGCGCGGGCTTGCCCACGTGCCAGTCGCGGGTGCCGGCGGAACGGACGTCGAGCGCGCCCCGGGAGCGCTCCGCGAGGATGAGGGCGGCGATCGGGGAACGGCAGTGGTTGCCCTTGCAGACCACCAGGACCCGCCGCCGGCGCTCACCCACCGGAGTTCACCCGCTCGATCTCGAACGTGATCACCCCGAGGGCCTCCTTCTCGGGCGGGAAGATCGCCTGGATGGCGCGCAGTTGCTCGGCCTCGCTCGCGTGCGGGTTGACGGAGGCGACGTCCTCGGTGCCGAACATCTCCTTGAAGGTCCGGTACGTGCCGATGCGCACGACCCGGGTCAGACACTCCTCGCCACGACAGGTGAAGTTGAGCAGGTCCCCGACCCTGATGCGTTTCATGGAGGCGTAGGCGACGCGGACTTCGACGGTCTTGGAGCCGTCGGCGATCAGGTCGAAGTACTGCTTGTAGATCTGGATGCTGCGGGGGCGGCCGTGCGCCTGGGACTGGTGCCCGGCAGGCTGGCGGGAGGTCATCAGGGATTCCAATGCGGTTGTGGTGTAGGACCGGTAGAGGTACTGGGGGTCGCGGGGTCGACCGTAGGACCTTCGACCAGCAGCATTCGACGAAGTTTCCTGCAGTTGCTGGAAGTTCGCCCGTGAGTGGCCTCAGTGGTGTCGAGTGCTCGACCATGGGATCTCGTGAGGCGACGGTCAGGAGTGACACGGCCCGATCCTGGAGGAGCACCATGCGGCAACACAGCGGCGACTTGACCGCTACGTTCTTCTGCACGGACCCCGACTCGCAAGGCGGCGTCGAGTGCGAGACGTTCTATGAGACCGACCGTGACTCCTGGATCGTGCAGCTCAAGAAATGCGGACCGAAGGTTCGGGATCAGCTCGTCGCGCTGGCCGACGACGAGACGTTCGGGGAGATGTCCGGGCGGACCATGGATGTGTTCGTGCGGAAGTACGTCAAGGAGCGCTATGGAATCGATCTCGGCAGCACGCCGACTTGAGCTGCTGTTCGGTGAGCCGGCCCAAGAGGTTCGGAAGCTCGAACTGCGGGACTTCTACGAGGTGGACCGTCCGCTGTTCGAGGCATGGCGATCAGGCGACCGTGAGGCGGTCGAGGAGACGATGCGAGGGCATCGTGCGTTCCTGGCCGGGAAGGCCGCTGCCGGATTTCCTTACCGGCGCGTGCGGGTCGTCTCCGAACCGCTCTCGGACTACCAGCGGATGGCGGTCGAGCTGGCCGACCCCACGGAACGTCTGCGGTGGCTTCCCCGCCGTCTCGTATCGGCGCTGCCGTTGCCGGGGAACGACTGCCTGCTCCGGGAGGACCTGGTGATCTTCAACCTCATCGGGGGAGACAGCCGGCAGGCCGACATCCAGCTCTCGACGGATCCGGACGTGATCCGGTTCTGCAACGAGGCGTTCGAGCAGGCGTGGTCGCTCGGCACCCCCAATGGTGAGTACAAGCCGTAACGCCATGTCCGACCAGGAACCGACCGAGTCCGCAAGGCTTGCCCTCGGGACTCACCTCAAGGAACTGCGCCGGGATGCCCGCCTCTCGGGCGTCGAACTCGCGAGGCGCTGCGGCTGGCACAAGACCAAGGTCTCGAAGATCGAGCACGGGAGGCAGATCCCGACCGAGGAAGACATCCGGAGGTGGGCGACGGCCTGCGCCGTCGAGGGACAGGCTCCCGAACTCATCGCGATGAGTCGTGAGATCGAGCAGATGTGGACCGACTACAAGCGGTGGCACCGACCGGGGATGAAGCGTCTCCAGTTCCACGCCATGGACTTGTACGCGAAGACCAAGCTGCTCCGCGTGTACGAGTCGCTGTTCATCCCCGGCTTCCTCCAGACGGTCGAGTACGCCAAAGCGCAGTTCACCATCCATGCCAGGCTGCACCGCCTCCCACTGGACGACGTCGAGGAAGCGGCGCAGAACCGCATGGCCCGAAAGCGGTTTCTCGGCACCGGGGCGCCGATGTTCTTGTTCCTCCTGGAAGCCTCGGCGCTGACCAACAACACGGGTGGCGCTGAGGTGATGAACGGGCAACTCGACCACCTCCTGGAGGTGTCGAGGCTCCCGTACGTGTCCATCGGGATCATCCCGCAGGGCCGGCCGCGGTCTCTCTATCCCGGCGAGGGCTTCTACCTGTTTGACGACAGCTTGCTGAAGCAGGAGTTCTGGTCAGGGGCGTTCCAGACGTCCAGGCCCGAGAACATCTCGTACTTCGCCCGTGCCTTCGCTGCTCTGCGGGACCAAGCCGTGTTCGGTGTGGCCGCCAGGGACGAGATCGAGGCGGCTCGCGGCCGTCTTCAGAGGGGCTGAGGGCCCCTGGCCTGCTGCTTCGCAGGTCAGGGGCCCTCAGTCGAGACGGTCGAGGGGTGGATCAGCCCTCGATCGGGAGGTCGCCGGCTCGGATGGCCTCGATGAAGGCGCCCCACGCGGAGTCGGGGAAGACGAGGGCCGGGCCGTGCGGGTCCTTGGAGTCACGCACCGGAACGAGGCCGGGGAATCCGGGGGCTACCTCGATGCAGTTGCCGCCGTTGTCCCCGCTGTAGCTGCTCTTCCGCCAGGTCAACACACGTAGCTCCTCGGGGAGTTCTATGCGGGCAGGTCGCCGGCTCGGATGGCCTCGATGAAGGCGCCCCATGCGGAGTCGGGGAAGACGAGGGCCGGGCCGTGCGGGTCCTTGGAGTCACGCACCGGAACGAGGCCGGGGAATCCGGGGGCTACTTCGATGCAGTCGCCGCCGTTGGTACCGCTGTAGCTGCTCTTCCGCCAAGCGGCCGTGGCGAACTCGCCGCTCATCATCCTTGAATTCCTCCAGCAAATCGGCGATCAGCCGAAGCGAGTCGCTCTCCGACAGGCATTCGCCACGGAGCCGATCATAGCGACGGTGATGCTTGGCCACGACCGCCGGATCATCGCTCAAGTACCCCCTGTCGAGGCTCTCCGAGTACACCGATCGCTGGCCATCCGGCAGCTCCAGCAACACCATTGACGTGTCGATGGCAGTCCGTCGCTGCGAGAACGGCATTACCTGAATGACGACGTTCGAAAGCTGGGACACCCGCAGCAGGTGCTCCATCTGCCTTCTCATCACACTGGGACCGCCGAAGACCGTACGGATGGTGCTTTCGTCTTGAACGACGACCAGGAGTGGACCGTTCGGCACGAGAAAGCGAGGCTGTCGGCTGAGTCGCGCCGCAGTCAGCGCTTCGATCGCCTCCGGGTCGTCAGCGGCCTCTCCGGTGGCGAAGAGCGCCCGCATGTACGGCTCGCACTGCAACAGGCCATGCACCACGCCGACCTGGTACACCCGCACCCCAACGGAGACGGCCTCTAGATCCACGTGGTCAGTGAACCAGTCCGGGTACTCGATCGCGGCGCTCCAGTCCACCCGGCTGTACAACCGCATCAACAGCCCGCCGGTGTTCAACAGCTGCTCGAACAGCTCCATTTCCTCGATCAGAGGCTTCCGGCGGCCGTTCTCGATCCGCGAGAGGACCGTCCGGTCCATGTGCATCAGCTTCGCGAGTTCCTCCTGCGTGAATCCGGCGAACTCCCGTGCGTATCGCACCTCTTCGCCGAACAACTTCGCGGAACTCGCCGTCGGGCCGCGCTTGATCCTTCGTTGTGCCATCACCGCTCCTCGCTGTGCTTCACGTGCTCAACACGTGGAACCGGGCTTCACCGTAGCCCCAGCAGCCGATCATTGGTACCGGAACGCAGTGATCTGCTTGCACAGCGTGAAACGCGCGCTCCCCCGCACGCCCCCTTACGCCCCCGAGGTCCCCCATGATCACCACCCGCCGCCGCCCCCGCACTTTCGTCGCTCGTCTCGACTCCCGCCCCGAATCCGCCCCGCTGGCCCGATACTTGCTCCGCGCCTACCTCTCCGGCCTCCCGGCCGGGGAGCGCTACTCCGACACCGCCGAACTCCTGCTCTGCGAGCTGTTCGCCAACGCCGTCCAGCACTCCGACGCCACCGAGGACCACCCCATCGAGATCCGCTTCGCCCTCGTCCACGACCGCCTGCGCCTGGAAGTCCACGACTCCGACGCCACCCCCCCGACCCTCCACACCCCCACGGCCGACGACGAACACGGACGCGGCCTCCAGCTCGTCAACCAACTCGCCGAACGTTGGGGCTGCACGCCCAGGCCCGGCGGCATCGGCAAACTCGTCTGGGCCGTCATCGCCCCCACCACCGGACCCGCCCTCGTCACCGTCTGAACGCCCGAACGGAAGCCCGAGCCCCCATGAACCAGCCCTCGCTCACCATCCTCGCCCGCCAGACCCTGTCCCGTGGCGCCACCCCGGCCGCCACCTACGCCCTCCTCGCCCGGCTCGGCCACAAGCCCGTGCCCTGCGCCGAGGCCGTCTGCCTCGCCCTCGACATCCCCCCGGCCGAGACCGCCCGGCGCCTGGCGGACTGCCACGACGCCCTGCTCGCCAACCCGCGCCCCGACACCGAGAGCGACACCGGCGAACTCCTGGAAGCCCTGGGCGTCTTCGACGTCCCCAAGGAACTCGACGCGACCGGTCACGCCATCGTCGCCCTCCTCCTGGCGGCCATCGACGCCATGGGCGGCATCCGCCCGGGTCACCAGCACGGCCTCCAGCGCTGGATCACCACCGGCAAGATCACCACCGCCTACCTCTCCCTCGCCGCGGCCCGGCCCCTCCCCCGCACCGGTGACCCCACCACCTACTGGAGCAGCCTCACCACCGCCGGCGAACTCCTCGCCGCCGCCACCCCCAACCCCGACACCCGCATCAAGACAGCCCTCACCCACTGCCGCACCCAGGCCACCCACACCTGACTCCCGACGCACCGGAAGTCGGCCCCGCCGACTTCCCACGCCCGAGTGCCGAACGGCAGCACCGGAGAGCCCACCCGGCTGACGGTCGGCGCTCGCTCAGTCCTCTTCACCGTCTTCGTCACCGGCCACGGCGCGGCCTGCCAGAACCACGGCACCCACGACCGCCACACCCACGGCTCCCTTGACCGCCTTGCGGCCCGCCTCCGCGGCCGCGTTCCTCAGCTGCGGCAGCTCCCGCGCCGCGTCCCGCCACCGTGTCGCCGTCAACGGAGGTCTACCGAACTCGAGTCCGAGTGGGCGGTGGAAGTCGTCAACGGCGATGCCGATCCGGTTGATCCGGTTCACCACGGCCCGGTGCGCCGACGGGTGCAGCAGCACGTGGGATCCGGCCGTGGCGGCAGCGGCATCCAGGTCTGCCATCAGCTGCCAGAGCTTCTGCGAGACGAGTTCTCGATTCTCCCGCCGGTCCTCCTTCAGCACGAGCCGACGCGCGTCCAGTCTGCGCGGCGTCCTCTCCCGCACCCGCGCGAGCCGCAGCACGTCGAGCGCGTCCTGAAGTTCGAAGCAGTGAGCCGCGACGGACATCAAGTCCCGGACCTGATAGTCCACTTCCTCGGCCATCTTCGCGAGATCACCGATCCTGGTCGTGCTCTTCGCTTTCGTCGCGAGTGCGTCGAGTCGGCACAGCACCCACCCCAGGCCGTCCGAGATCGTCTGGGCCCTGCCCCGCACGGTCGACCACGTGTCGTCGTCCACCTGTCCTTCCAGTTCAAGCGTCATCATGGCGCGGCCGAGGTCGAGGCGCGCTCCGACCACCTTCCCCACCTCGGCGTCCCGCTGGGCGCGGAGCACCGCGTCGACCTTCGTGTCGATCGTCGCGAGATAGCCCCTGATCTCACCCATCTCGTGCTGCAACGCGAGTTGCGCCATGATCCCCGCGGCTCCGGAGAGGACCGCCGGGTTGCCCAGGAGCGAGCCGGGCCCGCCCTCGACCCGGAGCCATGACCGGATCGAGCCCGGCGTCCCGATCATCGCGTAGTCGACACCGGGTGTCCCGCTCTCCATCAGCCCGAACTTCTGGACGAGCCGGGCGGATTCCTCGGTCAGCCGCAGCCAGCGGCCCGATTCGGCGGCGATCCCGGCGAGCCCGTGGGCGACTCCGGCCCCGGCGCGGAGCAGGGGTCCGAGCCCCTGGGACCCGAGCCCCCGGAGGCCGAGGTCCTTCGACCGCGACCACAGCCCCTCGGCGGCGAGGAACCACTCGACGGCCCTCCGGCTGCCGAGCACCGTGAGTCCGTCGCCGTCGCTGATCAGGTGAATCCGGTCGTCCATCGCCCGCCCCCTCCGGTGGCTGTTCGGGCCGAGGGTAGTCGGGCGGCCGTCGCGCACGGGAAGTCGGCCCCGCCGACTTCCCGTGCGGCACACCTCGCCTACACCTCGGCCCGGTACGCCTCCAGCCGCTCGGCCAGCTCCTTCGGGTGTCCCAGCATCGGGCAGTGGTCGCCGGGCATCTCGTCCGGCCGGAAGCCGAGCCGCTCCTCGACGTGCCGCCGCAGGAACGCGGCCGGGAAGAACCGGTCGTCGGCGGACAGCAGGCACCTGGTCGGCACCTCGGGCCAGGCGGTCAGCGGCCACGGCGTCCCGAACGGCGTCGGCGCCTGCTGCCGCTGGTGCTCCGCGAGGAACTCCTCGACCAGGGCGGCCGGAGTGTCGTGCACGACCAGGGAGCGCACGTCCTCCTCCACGCCCTCCGCCACGCCCCTGGCGCGGTCGGCCTCCCGCCGCTGCGGCCAGTAGCCGGTGTTCTCCCACCACGCGCCCGGCGACTCCCCGGGGGCCGGCACCTGGGCCTGGAGCATGACCAGCAGGTCCACCGGCAGCCGCTCGCACACCAGCGTGCCGGTGAATCCACCGAACGAGTGGGCGACGACGACGAGTTGACCGGTCCGCTCGCCGACCGCCGCCACCACCGCGTCCACGTACTCGGCAAGCCCGGCCGAGGCGTCGTCGCACGGCAGGTCCGGTGCCACCACCTCGTGGCCCCGCTCCCGCAGCTCGGCCGCCAACGGCCCCCAGTACCAGGCGTCCACGGCCGCGGCATGGATCAGAACGTACGTCGCCATGATCAGTCCCCCTCCGGAATCGGTCACTCCCGCACCACAGCCGAGCCTACCGACCGATCCGGGCCCGAACCGCCGGTCGAACCCCGCATACTCATCCCAACGATCATCCGTCCACCGCTCGTTGGGGGAAGCCCTTGTTCCGCGACACCCGCCCACGCGGCCTGCGCATACCGACCCACCGCGAGACCGCCGAGGAGTGGGGCGAGCAGATCGCCGCGATCCGCGAGGCCCCGCGCGGGTGGTTCTTCCTGCTGGGGCGGCTGGCCTCGGACGGCTACCTCTGCCACCTCGACCTCAACTACCACCTGGACGGCGAGCTCGTGGCCGTCGTCCAGACCTCGCGCCCCGTCCCGGCCGGCCACCGGGTGGGCTCCCTCACCACCCCGCAGTCCCAACTCTCCACGTTCCTGGCCAATTCGGACCGCCTCGACCTGCGCACCCAGATCGCCCCGCTCGACGGCCCGCCCACTCCGGGCCGGGTGCTGCTGCACGGCGTGCCCGTCCCCGTCGAGGTCCAGCAGAGCCACGGCTGCCGCAGCGCCCTGATCCCCCGGCTGCCCTCCCAGCCGGGCTACGTGATCGTCACCGCCGCCGCCGAGCACTGGGCCACCGCCACCGACCTCGCCCTCCGGCCCCCGACGGCTTTCTGAGCGGGGGCCGCTCCGAACCCCCGCACGCCGTTCACCCGAACGGGGCGGCGCGCGGCGGCACCTTCCTGATCCGTCGTCACAAATTCGCCGACACCGAAAGGTTCGCGCCAAATGCCCGACGGCCACGCCCGGCACGGACGTAGCCGCGGAGTTACGCTGTGGTCATGGTTGCAAACTACAAGGACGAAGTGACCGACCAGGAGCCCGAGTTCGTCAGCGGCCCCGCGCTGGTCCTCAAGTCCCTCGCATCCGACCCCGGCCGACGGGCCATCGTCACCGCCGACGGCGTCGCGATCACCGCCGGCGACTTCGCCGACGCCACCTACCGCCTCGCCCACGAGCTGATCGCCCGGGGCGCCGCCCGCGGCACCACCGTGACCCTGCTGACCGGCAACACCCCCGAAGCCCTGAGCGCCCGGTACGCGGCGGGCCTCGCCGGCGCGCGGGTGGTCAACCTGTACGACGGCATGAGCACCCCGGTCCTCGCCGAGATCACGGCGAGCGTCGACACCACCGTGCTGCTCGTGGACGCCGAACGGTTCGCCCAGGCCCCCGAGTTGCTCCCGCTGATCGACGTCCCGACCGTCCTCACCCTCGGGCCCGGCCCGGCCGCCGGCACCCCCGGGGCCATCGGCGAGGACGCCCTCGCCGCCTCCGCCCACCGCCCCGCCGAACCGCCCGACGTCCGGATCGGACCGGAGGACGACCTGACCATCCGCCACACCGGCGGCACCACCGGCATCCCGAAGGGCATCCTCAGCCTCCACGGGCCCCACCGGCACGTCTTCGAGGCGCCGATCGGCAGCGACCCCACCCACGACGGCGTGCCCCGCCTCCTCGCCGCCACCCCGCTCGCCCACCTCGCCGGCATCCTCGCCGACCTGGCCCTCTACCGCGGCGGCACGGTGGTCCTCCAGCGCTCCTTCGAGCCCGGCGCCGTCCTGGCCGCCATCGAGCGCGAGCGCATCACCGACCTCTGGCTGCTGCCCCCGCTGCTCCACCAGTTGCTCGACCACCCGGCGATCAGCCGCACCGACCTGTCCAGCGTGCGGCACCTCCTGTACGGGGGCAGCGCCTCCTCGCCGACCCGGATCCGCGAGGCGCTCAAGGTCTTCGGGCCCGTCCTGTACGGGATCTACGGGATGTCGGAGGCGCAGCTGGTCTCCGTGCTCACCCCGCAGGAGCACGACCGGATCGGGCCGGGCGGCCAGGTCTCGGTCGGCCGGCCCGCCCCGGGCGTCGGGGTGGCGATCCGCTCCCCCGAGGGCGCCGACCTGCCGACCGGCGAACAGGGCGAGATCCACCTGCACTCCGGCGGCATCATGGCCGGGTACTGGAAGCGGCCCGACCTCACCGCCGCCGTCCTGCACGACGGCTGGCTGAACACCGGCGACATCGGCTACTTCGACGAGGACGGCTACCTCTACCTCGCCGACCGGGCCAAGGACCTGATCATCGTGGTCGGCGGGCACGTCTACCCCTCCGAGGTGGAGGACCTCCTCGTCACCCACCCCGCCGTCGCCCGCTGCGCGGTCTTCGGGGTCCGCGACGACCAGGCGGTCGAGCACGTCCACGTCGCCGTCGTCCCCGCCGCCGGGCAGCGGCCCGTGCTGGAGGAACTCCGGACCTTCGTGACCGAGCGCAAGGGCCGGATCTTCGCCCCCGAGGTGCTGCACCTGGTGGACGAGATCCCGTTGACGCCCGTCGGCAAGCCGGACAAGAAGCTCCTGCGCGAACTCGCCACCGGCTGAGCCCGGCCGCCGCAGACTCCGGTGGGGGCCGCGGACTTCACCCCATCGTGGGGTTTGCCTCAATGAAACCCGGCCACGGTGCCGAGAAGCCAACGGGGTGGCGGCGCTGAGGGCCGCCACCCCGTTCCGTCCCCCGCCCGGGCGCCTGGTGGTCAGTGGCCGATCAGTAGCCGATGGTGAAGCGGCGTTGGACGAAGCGGGGCAGTTCGGCCTCGTCGATCAGGGCGACCGCGGCGTCCTCCGCCGAGATCCGGCTGCGGCCGTCGGCGTCCAGGACGACCTGGTCGCCGCCGAGGCGGAAGCGGCCCGTGCGCTCGCCGGGGCCGATCTGTTCGGCGGGGCTGAAGTAGGTCCAGAGCCGGTTCGAGGCGCGCAGCACGTCCAGCGCGTCGCGGTGGCCGCGCACGGCGGCGGCGTACTCGCGCGGCAGGCCGAGTTCGTCGAGCAGGGCGTGGAGGAGTTCGTCGTGGTCGGCGCGGACGACGCCCGGCTCGATCTCCAGGCTGCCGGCGCCGCCGATGACGATCAGCCGGGTGCGCGGGTGGCTCTCCAGGGCCTTGAGCAGCGTCCGGGCGGCGGTGGCGTAGACGGTCGGGTCCGCGATGGACCTGCGCACCGTGTCCTCGAAGTCCTTGGCCGCGTTCCCGGGCTGGAAGCCGCTGATCAGGACGTCCAGGCCGGGCAGGGCGGCGGCGACGCTCCCGGCGTCCAGGACGTCGAGGCTCGCCCAGGCGAGGTTCTCCCGCCGGTCGGTGACGGCGGTGGCGTCCCGGCTGAACGCCGTGACGCGGTGTCCGCGTCCGAGGGCCTCGGTGACGACCCGACTGCCGATGGTTCCGGTGGCTCCGATGACGCCGATGTGCATGGTTCTCCCCTTGGTCATGCGTGGTCGTTCCGTTGGACGGCGTGCAGGCCGAACCCTCCCGCCTCACGCCGTGCCGAAACTATACGGTGTGAAGTTTCTTCACGGCAATCACCATGGTGACGCTGTAGAGTCATCCCGTGGCAGGCACCCCGAGCACCGGACGACGCGAGCGGCTGCGCGCCGAGACGACCGCCGAAATCAAGCGCACCGCACTGGAGTTGATGGGCACCGGCGGCCCGGACGCGATCACCCTGCGGGCGATCGCCCGCGAGATGGGCATGACCGCCAACGCCATCTACGGCTACTTCGCCACCCGGGACGACCTGGTCACCGCCCTCATCGTGGACGTCTACACCGCGCTCGCCGACGCCGTCGACGCCGCCTGGGCCGCCTCCGCATCGCAGACGCCGGGGACGCCGGGGACGCCGGAGACATCGCAGACGCCGGGGGCGCCTCAGACGCCGCAGGCACCAGCCGCCCCGGCGCAGCGGATCCGGGCCTGGGCGCACGCCTTCCGCGACTGGGCGCTGGCCAACCCCGAGGGCTTCCGGCTGATCTACGGCGACCCCGTCCCCGGCTACCGCGCCCCGGAGGGCGGCGCCGCACCCGACGCGGCCCGCCGGGTCTGCGTCGGCATCGCCGCGCTGGCGGACGCCGCCTGGCCCCGCGCCGAGCGCACCCACGACGACGGCATCGAGGACGGCTTCGACTGGGACGACTTCGATCCCGGCCTGCTCGACAAGGTCCGCCCGGCGTTCCCCGCACTCCCCCCGGCCGGGGTGGCCCTGGCCCTGCGGATCTGGGGGCACCTGCACGGCCTGGTCGCGCTGGAGGTCTACGGCCACCTGGGCACCCAGACCCTCTCGCCCGACAAGCTCTTCCGCGCCGAACTCACCCAGCTGGTCCGGTCCTTGGGCCTCGACGCCCCGGCATCCGGGCGGGCGCCCCAGTAGCCGCGCCCCGGTAGCCACCGGAAAAACCGCTACCCGGACGCCCGCCGCCCGGCTAACCTCGCCCCCTCTGACCAGCACGGACGTGGGGAACGCATGACGCAGCAGATCACCGACCGCCGGGGCCGGGCCGTCTCGCTCGAAGACATCACCGAGGACAACTGGCGCGACGTCGCCGATGTCGCGCCGGCCGACGCGCAGCGCCGGTTCGTGGCCGCGCTCGCGGCGCGCTACCTCCTGCTCTCCCAGCGCGGCGGGGTGTGGACGTCCCTCGGCGTCCGCGCCGGTGACGACATCGTGGGCCACGTCATGTGGGCGTACGACGACGAGGACGGCACCCACTGGATCGGCGGCATGGTGGTGGACGCGGCCGAACAGGGCGGCGGTGTGGGCCGCGCCGCCCTGGCCGCCGTGATCGAGCGGCTGTCCGCGCTGCCGGAGTGCCGGGAGATCCGCCTCTCGTACCACCCGGACAACGCCCCCGCCGGCCGCCTCTACAGCTCGTTCGGCTTCCGGCCGACCGGGGACTTCGAGGACGAGGAGATCGTGGTGGCGCTTCCGGTCGGGGCTCGGGAGATCGCCTAGAGATCGCCGCCGAGGAGGACGCGGTAGACGATCGTGGCGCCGTCGGTGCTCACCTCGGTGCACAGCTCGCGGCGGTCGAGCAGCCAGCCGTTCGCCTCGCACCGCCGGCGGGGCCCGAGCCGGTCGGCGGCCTCCTCCGTCGGCACGTCGGGCGGGCCCGCCAGGTAGAGCGTGCGCCAGCAGTTGGCGCCGGAGCCGTTGCCGCAGTCCTCGCCCGAGCGCAGGACGGTGTAGCCGGGCGGCGGCTTCGGCACCGTCTTCGCGGCCGGGAGGGTCGCCTCGTGGAAGGCCACGAGCACCGCCGGCGGGGTCAGGGTGAGGACGAGGACCAGCTGGACGCGGAAGGCGGTGCCCGCCACCCGGGCCCAGCCGGCCGGGCGATCGGTGTGCGGGCCGGCGATCCGCCGGTCCAGCCAGAGGCCGGCCAGGACGAGCAGTTCGGCGAGCGGCGTGTACAGCAGGTACAGCTCGCCCTCGGCCTGCAACTGAAGCTGGTCGAACGCCACCACGAGTGCCAGCGCCAGCCAGAGCGCCAGCGCGGCGGCCACGGAGGCCCGCAGCGGCGCCGACCTGGCGCGCAGCAGCCAGTGCACGAGCGGCAGCAGTGCGAACAGCACGCCGACGACGGCCCACAGCACGATCCCCACGATCCGAAACCCCTCCCGGCGGCGGCGGACGACGCCTTGGGGATTCGGACGCCTAGGTACCGCTCCTCGGTTCCGGCACGGAGGAACCGCCGGGCGAGGGCCGACTACCGCGGGCCGTCCTCCTCCCCACCGCCGGAACGCCCCCGGAACGTCCGCCGGTACTCCCTCGGCGCGACGCCCACCCGGTCCGTGAAGACCGGTCGCAGCGAGACCGCCGAGGCGAAGCCGCTGCGGGTGGCAACGGTGTCGACGGGCAGGTCCGTCTCCTCCAGCAGCCGCTGGGCGGTGAGCACCCGCTGGTCGAGGAGCCAGCGCATCGGAGTGGCGCCGGTGGCGGCGGTGAACCGGCGGGCGAAGGTGCGCTCGGACATCAGGGCGGCGGCGGCCATCCGGCGCACCGTCCACGGGCTGTCGAGGGAGGCCAGCACCTCCGCCCGGAGCCGGGCCAGCGGATCGTCCTCGGCGCCGTCGGCACCGTCGCCGGCGGCCTCCGGCACGGGGGACGGGATGAACTGGGCCTGGCCGCCCGCCCGGAAGGGGGCGGTCACCATGGAGCGGGCGATGGCCGCGGCGGCCTGCTGGCCGTGGGCGGTGCGGACGAGGTGGAGGCAGAGGTCGATGCCCGCCGCGACGCCGGCCGAGGTCCACCGGCCGTCGCCGCCGGTGAAGAGCACCTCGGGCCGGACCGTCACCGCCGGGAAGCGGCGGGCGAGTTCGGGGGCGAGCGCCCAGTGGGTGGTGGCCGCGCGGCCGTCGAGCAGTCCGGCCTCGCCGAGCACGAAGGCGCCCGCGCAGAGCGAGGCGACCGGGACGCCGGCGGCGACGACGTTCCGCAGCGCGTCCAGGATCTCCGGGTCGCGCCGGGCGTCCGGGTCCTCGATGCCGGGCACCATCACCAGGTCGCAGTCGGCCAGCGCCGCGAGCCCGTGGTCGGGCACCCGCTCCAGCCCGCCGCCGAGCCGCACCCGGGCGCCTTCCGGCCCGCAGACCCGCAGGTCGAAGGCGGGCAGGCCGGGCCGGGAGGTCCGGTCCGCCCACACCTCGCCGATCACCGCGTAGTCGAAGGCCCGGACACCGTCGAAGATCAAACAACCCACGGTTCGCATGGCGGAAATCTATCGATGGGCGGCATTCCTGCCCATCACGCCTCCCCGGCACGGCGGACCACGATGGACGGCATGACGAACACCGACGCCTTCGACGCCCCGCTCACCCTCGACCCCGACGCCGTCCTGCTGCTCATCGACGTCCAGAAGGGCTTCGACGACGCCGGCTTCTGGGGCCCCCGCGACAATCCGCTCGCCGAGCGGCGGATGGCCGAGCTGATCGACGCCTGGCAGGCCACCGGCCGCCCGGTCGTCACCGTCCAGCACGCCTCCAAGGCCGGCCCCCTGGCCGAGGGCACCCCGGGCTTCGCGCTGAAGGACTTCGTCGCCGCGATCACCCCGGCGCTGCACGTCACCAAGAGCGTCAACAGCGCCTTCTACGGCACCCCCGACCTGCACGACTGGCTCCAGGCGCGCGGCGCCCGGCAGGTGGTCGTCTCCGGGATCATCACCAACGTGTGCTGCGAGACCACCGCCCGGATGGCCGGCAACCTCGGCTACGACACGATCTTCCCCATCGACGCCACCCACTCCTTCGACGCGACCGGCCCGGACGGCGTCACCGTCCCCGCCGCCGACCTCGCCCGCGCCACGGCGACGAACCTGCACGCGAACCGCTTCGCCAAGGTGGTGACGACCGAGCAGGTGCTCACGGCCGCGAAAGGCTGAACAGCGGCTCGTGCCCCCGGCCCCTCCTCGCCCTGTTCCGCGTCGAGCAGGGCCTACGAGGCGCTGAGGCCCGGCGTGAGCCCGCGCAGCCGCGCCAGGGCGGTTCCGGGGCGGTGGTGCCGGAGGGGTGGGAGGGCCGTTGGCCCCCCACCCCGCTCAGCGCCCGACCGCGCCGTCGAGCTGCTCGCGGATGATGTCCGCGTGCCCGGCGTGCCGCCCGGTCTCCTCGATCATGTGGACCAGCACCCACCGCAGCGACGGCCCCTCGGTGTCGTCCGGGCGCAGCGAGCGCACGCCCGGCCGGTCCAGGTCCGGGGCGGCGACGGCCACCGCGTTGGAGCGCTCGATCGCCGCCCGGTAGGCGGCCACCTCGGCGGCCACGGTCGTGCCGTCCAACACCAGCTCGTCCGCCTCCGACGGCTCGCCCTCGCCCACGCCCCGGTAGGCCCAGGTGAACCAGTTGTCCTCGACCACGGCGAGGTGCCGCACCAGCCAGAGCAGGCTGGTGCCGGAGGCGACGCCGGGGCGCCGGGCGTCCTCGTCGCCGACCCCGTCGAGCTTGGCGATCACCGCCGCGCGCAGGTAGTCGAGGAAGGACAGCAGGGTGGTCGGCTCGTCCGCGTTCAGGCTCGGCGGGCGCACGTCGGAGCGCTCGGCGGGCGCGGTCGGCCCGGGGTTCGTGTCGGTCACCGCGTCACCCTAGCCGGGCGGTGAAGAGCCGTCACCAGCCCTGGGAGGCCACCCAGTCCGCGAGGTGCCGGGCGCAGTCGTCGACCGATTCCTTCCAGGTGTGGCCCGCGCCGTCGCCGGCCTCGTCGCTGACGTGCTTGACCAGCCGCACCGGCAGCCCGGCCCGGTGCGCGACGGTGGCGACGGCGTAGCCCTCCATGTCCACCAGGTCGGCGTGCTCGGCCAGCCGGTCGCGGGCGGCGGCGTCGGAGACGAACAGGTCGCCGGTGGCCAGCACCGGGCCGTCGCCCTTGCCGATCACCAGCGGGGCGCCGTACTCACGCCCGGTGAGCGCGTGCAGGGTGGCGGTGTCGAGGTCGTGCTGGATCACCTGGACCACGTGGTGGGTGCCCTCCCAGCCGGGGCGCAGCGCGCCCGCCGTGCCGAGGTTGATCACCTCGGAGGGCTTCTCGCCCTGCGCGAGCAGGGTCGCCAGCGCGACGGCGGCGTTGACCTTCCCGATCCCGGTGAACAGCACCGGCAGGCGGTCGTCCAGGTGGGCGGCCTCCTCGCGCACGGCGACGACGAGCAGCGGGCGGTCGGGCGAGATCGTTCCAAGCAGGCGCATACCTCCATCGTACGGAGCGAGGGGGTCTCGCACCCGGGAACGCACGCCCGTGACCGGACCCCCGGGCTCCGCCCGGCCGGGGAACCGCGTAGGGTGCGGCCCGCGTCGGACGGTTCGCCACCTCTCGGGACGGGCGGCAAGGCGGACGGCGGGACGGACGGCGCGACGGACACCTGGGCGGGCGGGGTACCTGGCGTCCGAAGTGCACGACATGCTCAAGATCGGCGCAAGTCAGGTGTGGTCGGGGGGAGTCACGGCCATACTGCTGCCATCGGTCGGGCCCGGGGAGGGCCCGGCCCCAGGGGAGGATGAGGCGGGTGGCAACACCAGTAGGCAACGGCGCGTCCGGCGCCGCGTTCCCGGCCGGGCCGAACCAGCCGCCGGGTGCGCCGGGCACGCCGAGCGCGCCGGGGACGCTGACCACCGTGGCGCCGGCGCCGCTGGTGCGGCCCCGCGGCGCTCCCCCGGCGTCCAGACCCGGCGGGGCGCCCGCGAAGCGCCCCCCGGCAGCCGTCGCCACCGGCGCGCGCGCCCGGCTCGCGCAGGCCACCCGCACGCCGCCCGGCCGGCTGCGACTGGCCGCGGTGGTGCTCGCGGTGCTCACCGTGTCCTTCGGCGGGCTCACCGCCTGGCAGTTGGAGACCAGGGCGCAGGCCGCCGACCGGGTGGTCTCCGACAGCCAGCCGCTCAGCCGGGACGCCGCCGAGATCCACCGCAGCCTGGCCGACGCCGCCACCACCGCCGCGAGCGGCTTCCTGCTGGCCGGCGCCGAGCCCGACGAGGTCCGCAACCGCTACGAGCAGGACATCGCCACCGCCGCCAAGCTGATCGCCCAGGCCGCCGCCCGGACCACCGCGACCTCCCCGGCGCAGGATTCGCTCGCCCGCCTGAACCAGCAACTCCCGGTGTACGTCGGGCTGGTGGAGACGGCGCGGGCCGACAACCGGCAGGGCATCCCGCTCGGCGGCGCCTATCTGCGGTACGCCTCCGAGCAGATGCAGACCGTGCTGCTGCCGGCCGCCGCCGAGCTGGCCGCCGCCGAGAACCAGGAGCTGGCCGCCGACTACGCCGAGGCCCAGGCGCCGCCCTTGGCCGGGTACGGCCTGGCGCTGGTCACGCTGGGCGCGCTGGCCTGGGTGCAGGTGAGGCTGTTCCGCCGCACCAACCGGGTGTTCAACATCGGGCTGCTGGGCGCCACCGCCGCCGTACTGGCCGGCGCCCTGTGGCTGACCGCCACCGCACTGGCCACCACCGCCGGGCTCTACCGCAGCGCCGACGAGGGCGCGCAACCGCTGCGGGCGCTCAACTCCGCCCGGGCGGGCGTGCTGAACGCCCGGCTGGCGGAGAACCTGCACTTCGTCGCCCGCGGCTCGACCACCAAGTACGCGGACCAGTGGGCGCGGGCCGTCGAGGGCCTGAACGCGGACCGCTCCACCGGCTCGCTGACGCGCGCCCTCTCGGAGGCACCGGCGGCCGCCGGGCCGAGCGTCCGCGAGGCCGGCCGGCAGTTCCGGCAGTGGACCCAACGCCACGACGCCGCCCGGGACCTGGAGGTGAACGACGCCGACTACCAGGGCGCCCTGGACGCCACCGTGACGGCCAAGGGCGACGCGAACACCGCCGACGCCTACTTCAACGCCACCGACAAGGCGCTCGCGCAGGCCGCCGACATCGAACAGGACCGCTTCGAGCGGGCCGCCGAGGGCACCGGCGGGGACCTGCGCACCGCCGCCGTCGCCGCCGCCCTGCTCGGCCTGGCGGCCGCGGCCGCCGCGCTGCGCGGCCTGGGCCGGCGGCTGGCCGAGTACCGGTGACGGGCCGAATACCGATGACGGGCCGAGTACCGATGACGGGCCGAGGGGGAGAGAAGGAGCCGATGCGCGACAGAGGACTCACGAGAAGGACCAGGCCCGCTGCCGCGCTGGCCCTGCTGGCGGCCGGCGCGGCGGTGCTCGCCGGGGGCGGCCCGGTCGGCGCCGCCCCCGCGGCGGCCGGCGCCGTCCGGCTGGAGCAGCAGGAGCGGCAGCAGCAGGGCACCGCCGACAACTGCGACGTCTACAGGAGCGTGCCGCCGAGCACCGAGGACGGCCCGGCCGTGCGGGCCATCAAGGCCAAGCGCAGCCTGGTGATCGGCGTGGACCAGAACAGCTACCGCTGGGGCGCCCGCAACCCGAACACCGGCCAGATCGAGGGCTTCGACATCGACCTCGCCCGGGCGATCGGCGCGGCCGTCATGGGCGACCCGGACAAGGTGGTCCTCAAGCCGGTGGCCACGGCCGACCGGATCGACGCCATCAAGAAGAGCCGGGTCGACCTGATCGTCCGCACCATGACGATCAACTGCGCGCGGATGGCGGACGTCGCCTTCTCCAAGCCGTACTTCAACATGAGCCAGCGCGTCCTGGTGCCGAAGGCGTCCCCGGCCAAGGACGTCGACGATGCGATCAAGGACAGGGCGGTCTGCGCCGCCGACGGCTCCACCGCGCTGAACGTGGTCAAGGACAGGAAGACCGCCCGGAAGATCGTCACGGTGGAGAACCAGCTGGACTGCCTGGTCCTGATGCAGCTCGGCAAGGTCGACGCCACCATGACCGACAGCGGCCTGGCGGCCGGTCAGGCGGCGCAGGACCAGACCGTGCGGATCGTGGACGGCGAGGCCCAGCCGGAGGTGGTCGGCGTCGCCATGCCGAAGGACAGCACCGACCTGACGGCCCGGGTCAACCAGGTGCTCGCCGACTACTACGCGCGCGGCGACTGGGCCCGTTCGTACGACCGCTGGCTCAAGCCGTACATGCTCAACGAGGCCGACCGCTACTGGCCGGGCACCCGCTGAACCCGGCCCGGCGGTGGCGGCGGAAGGGGCGCGGGAGAGGTAGCGCACGGCCCGTCAGCGGGGCGTTGACGGCGCTCTGACGCCCCGCGCCCGCTCCGCCCGGACGGCCACCGGCTAGGGTTCGGGACGATCACCACGGGGAGACCGGTGGTGGACGGGGGGGTTGTCGTGGGACCGCGCGCCGGGCACGTCCGGCAGGTCGGGATCGCACGCGAGGAAGGAAGGACACGGCGGTGGCGGCATCGGCTGGCCCGGTACTGAGCCGGGAGGAGGTGGACCGCGCGCTCGCCCGCCTCGGCGCGGAGCGGGACGCGGTCGAGTCCGCGCTGCTCGCCCTCCAGGACCACCCGGGCCTGCGGCTGCTGGACGGCGCCGAGCTGTCCGGGCGCACCCAGGAGCGCTGGTCCGTCGCCGGCAAGGGCCTGCCGCTGCTGTGGGCGCTGTTCGACCGCTACTCCGAGGCGCTGGCCTCGGCGCGCGCGGTCCGCGCCCGCAAGGCCAAGCCCGGCGCGCCCGAGCTCGCCGAGCTGAGCGAACTGCTGACCGGCGACGCGGTGACCGTCCCGGGCGGCGCGGTGCCGGACGCCCCGCAGCTGCTCGGCGCGCCCGCCAGGCTGGTCGAGCGGATCAGCCTGGACGCGCTGATGGCCCGGATGAACTCCTGGTACGCCACCGTGCTGGAAGTGGTCAGCGCCGCCGACGCGGTCTGGTCGGCGCTGCCGGCCCGGATCGACCTGCTGCTGGCCGAGCTCCAGCGGGTGCGCACCCTGGCCGCCTCGCTCGGCGTCCGGGCCGGCGGCCACCCGCTGGCCGACGACCTGGGCGGGATCGAGAAGGACCTCTCCGAGCTGCGCACCGAGGTCCACGCGGACCCGCTGGCGCTGTGGCGCCCGGCCCGGGTGCCCGCCCAGCGCGGCACCGTCCCGGAGGGCTCGGCCTTCGCCGGCCCGGCCGGGGTGGTGGACACCGAGCGGTTCGACCGGGCCGGGCGGGCGCTGGACGGCGTGCGGCTGGAGCTGGAGGACCTGCTGCGGCTGCGCGACGAGGCCGAGGAGCGCCTCCAGGGCGTCGGCGACCTGCTCCAGCGGGCCGACGCCACGCTGGCCGAGGCCCGCCGGGCGCGCGGCGAGGTGCTGGCGAAGATAGCGGCCAGCGACGTCCCCGCGGTGCCCGGGCCCACCTCGGCGCTGCGCGAACGGATCGTCGCCGCGCTGGACCTGCGCCAGGCCGGGCAGTGGGGGCGCCTGGCGCCGCTGCTGGACGCGCTGGAGGACGCCGCCGCCAAGGAGCTGGGCCGGGCCCGGGAGTCGCTCACCGAGGTGACCCAGCCGCTGGCCGTCCGGGCCGAGCTGCGCGGCCGGCTGGACGCCTACAAGGCGATGGCGGCCCGGCTGCGGGTCTCCGAGGACCCGGAAGTGATCGAGCGGTACGAGAAGGCGCGCTGGCTGCTGTGGAGCGCGCCGTGCGACCTGCGGGCGGCGGCCGCCGCGGTGGCCCGGTTCCAGCAGTCGCTGCGCCCGGCCCAGGCCGAGGCCGAGGGCGGGCGGGTTCAGGAGGCGGCCGGCCAGGAGCCGGCCGACGGACGGGTCCAGGGGGGCTGAGGGTGATGGGCGAGAGGTGCGAGCGGCCGGAGTGTTCCGGTGGCGGCAGGATCGACGCCGACGGCTACTGCGACGAGTGCGGGCTGGCCCCGGCGGGCCGGACCACCTCGACGCCGGCGGCCTCCGGGGCGGCCGGGGCCACCGCCGCGCCCGGCGCCCCGGAGGCCGCCGGCCCCGGCTCGCCCTGCCCGCGCGACTGCTCCGGCACCATCGACCCGGACGGCTACTGCGACGAGTGCGGCCTCACCCCGCCCACCGGCGACACCGGCCGCACCCCGCCCACCGGCCACAGCGCCGCCACCGGCGTCACGGGAGACACCGGCGGCTCCGGCCTCACCCAGCCGTACGTCCCCTTCGCCCGGGTGACCCCCGACACCGGGCAGGGCGGCTCCGGCCGCACCGGCTCGGCCCGCTCGCTGTCCGGCCGCTCCCGCTCGCACCGCTCGACCCGCACGGGCAGCGGCCGCTCGCTCTCGGTGCGCTCCACCCGGAGCACCGGCACCGCGGGCACCCGCAACCGCCTGGGCGCCGGCCTGGTCACCGTGCCGACCGTCGAGGCGGCCGACCCGGCCCGGGCGGTGCTGGCGAACCCCGAGGTGCCCGAGCGCAAGCGGTTCTGCTCCAAGTGCGACGCCGCGGTCGGCCGGGAGAAGAACGGCCGACCGGGCCGCCCGGACGGCTTCTGCACCAAGTGCGGCACGCCGTACTCGTTCACGCCCAAGCTCCGGCGCGGCGACCTCGTCGGCGGGCAGTACGAGGTGGTGGGCTGCCTGGCGCACGGCGGGCTCGGCTGGATCTACCTGGCGGTGGACCGCCGGGTCAACGACAAGTGGGTGGTGCTCAAGGGCCTGCTGGACACCGGGGACGAGGACGCGCTCGCGGCGGCCGTCGCCGAACGGCGCTTCCTGGCCGAGGTGGACCACCCGAACATCGTCCGGATCATCAACTTCGCCGAGCACCCGGACCTGCGCACCGGCTCCACCGACGGCTACATCGTGATGGAGTACGTCGGCGGCAAGTCGCTCAAGGACATCGCCAACGAGCGCCGCACCCCGGACGGCCGGCGCGCGCCGCTGCCCGTCGAGCAGGCGATCGCGTACGCGCTGGAGGCGCTGCCGGCCCTGGGCTACCTGCACGACCGGGGCCTGGTCTACTGCGACTTCAAGATCGACAACGTGATCCAGAGCGGCGACACGCTCAAGATCATAGACATGGGCGCCGTCCGCCGGTCGGACGACGAGGGCCCGATCTACGGCACCATCGGCTACCAGGCCCCGGAGATCGCCACCGCCGGCCCCTCCGTCGCCTCCGACCTGTACACCGTGGCCCGCACCCTCGCGGTGCTCACCTTCGACTTCCAGGGCTACAGCACCACCCACCGCGACTCGCTGCCCGGCCCCGAGTACGTCGAGGTCTTCGCCCGGTACGAGTCGTACTACCGCTTCCTGGTCCGCGCCACCGACCCGGACCCGGCCCGCCGCTTCGCCTCCGCCGAGGAGATGGCCGACCAGCTGACCGGCGTGCTGCGGGAGGTGCTCGCCGTCCAGGACGACCGGCCCCGGCCGGCTCCCTCCACCCTGTTCGGCCCCGAACTGCGCGTCGTGGACAACGAGTTGGTGCTGCCCAGCGAGCAGTCCGGCCGGCTGCTGGTGGCCCCGCTGGACCCGGCCGCCGCCGCCCTGGCGCTGCCCGTCCCCCGGGTCGACCCGGACGACCCCAACGCGGGCTTCCTCGCCACCCTGCTCGCCGCCGACCCCGAGGAGGCGCTCGTCGCGCTCGGCGGCGCCCCCGCCGTCTCGGTCGAGAGCCGGCTGCGCGAGCTGCGCGCCCTGCTCGAACTCGGCCGCCACGGCACGGCCGTGAACGCCCTGGGCGGGCTGGAGCGCGACCACCCGGACGACTGGCGGGTGGTCTGGTACCGCGGACTGGTCGCGCTGGCCGGGGCCGACGCCCCCGCCGCCGCCGAGGCCTTCGACGCGGTCTACGACGCCTTCCCCGGCGAGGCCGCCCCCAAGCTGGCCCTCGCCATCTGCGCCGAACTGCTCGGCGACCGGGGCGACGCGGCCGAGTTCTACCGGCTCGTGTGGGCCACCGACCACGCCTACCTGAGCGCCGCCTTCGGGCTGGCCCGGGTCCGGCTGACGGAGGAGGACCGGGCCGGCGCGGTGCGCGTCCTGGAGTCCGTCCCGGCCACCTCCAACCAGTACACCGCCGCCCGGATCGCCGCCGTCCGGGCCCGGCTGCGCGAGCGCCCGCCCACCGACGAGCTGGCCGCCGACCTCGGCGCGAGCTCCGCGCAGCTGACCGCGCTGCGGCTGGACGACCGCCGCCGCGAGGAGCTCTCCGTCGAGGTGCTCGGCGCGGCCCTCGGCTGGCTCGGCGCCGGAGCGGCCGGCGCCCGGCAGGCCGGCGATCTGGTGGTACTGGGACGTCCCGCACAGGAGCGGGAACTGCGCTTCGCCCTGGAACAGTCCTACCGGGTACTCGCCCGGTTGGCCGACCGGGCGGAGACGAGGATCGAGATGGTGGAGCGGGCCAACCGTGCCCGCCCCAGGACGTGGGTGTAGCAGATGCCGCAGCAGACCGAGTGCCCGAGCTGTTCGGAGCCGATGGACCCGGAGGACGCCTACTGCGGCTCCTGCGGGACGGGCCGGGACGGCCGGGCGGCCCCCGGCTCGATGCCGGCGAGCTGGGCCGCCGCCCGCGGTGAGGGCGTGCCGTCGCCACGCGGGCCGGTCTGCGTGCACTGCGGTCAGCCGCAGGTCACCCCGGACGGCTACTGCGAGGGCTGCGGCGGTGCCCAGCCGCGCCCGCGCGACCACATGGAGAAGTCCCTCGGGGGCGTCGCCGGGGTCAGCGACCGCGGCGTGCGCCACCACCGCAACGAGGACTCCTTCACCGTCGCCGCAACCTCGCTGCCCGGCGGCGAGCCGGTCGTGGTCGCCGTGGTGTGCGACGGCGTCTCCTCCTCCGACCGGCCGGACGAGGCCTCGGAGACCGCCGTGGACGCCGCCTCCGAGTCGCTGCTGACCTCCCTGGAGGCCGGCCGGGACCCGAACCAGGCGATGCGCCAGGCCATCGCCGACGCCGCCCGGGCCGTCGCCGACCTCGCCACCGACGGGGCCGGCCCCGCCCGCCCCGACCTCAACGCGCCCGCCTGCACCTACGTCAGCGCGATAGCCGCGGGCGGACGGGTCACCATCGGGTGGGTCGGCGACACCCGCGCGTACTGGATCCCGGACGACCGCGCCGCCGCCGAGCCGTTCCGGCTCACCCAGGACGACTCCTGGGCGGCCCGGATGGTCGAGGCCGGGCTGATGAGCGAGGCCGAGGCCTACGCCGACCCCCGCGCGCACGCCATCACCGGCTGGCTCGGCGCCGACGCCGAGGAGGTCGTGCCGCACACCCTCGACTTCACCCCGCACGTCCCCGGGGTGGTGCTGATCTGCACCGACGGGCTGTGGAACTACGCCGAGGCGGCCACCGACCTGGCGTACTACGTGCGCCAGGACGCCCGCACCGAGCCGCTCGCCACCGCGCAGACCCTGGTGAAGTTCGCGGTCGCCGCCGGCGGCCACGACAACATCACCGTGGCCGTGCTGCCGATCGACCCGCCGGCCGCCGCCCTCGACGAGGCCGAGCAGACCCCGACCGCGCTGGACCTGCCGATCGTCACCGCGACGCCGGGTGCCCCGGCCGCGGAGGAGGACGAGGACCACGAGCCGACCCTGCCGGACCTCCCGGTGATCGGCTCCCCCGCCGCCCCGCTGCCCCCGGCCCCGACCGCACCACCGGCCGTGCCCCCGGCACCCGTCGCCCCCGCTCCGCCGGCCGCACCGCCGTCCGTTCCGGCCGCACCGCCGACCGCCCCGGCCGTTCCGTCCGCTCCGCCGGCCGCCCCACCGGCCGCCCCGGCCGTCCCGCCGCAGCCGCCGCACCCGCCGACGGCCTGACCGACCGCCCGCCGGACGCTCCGGCGACCCGGCCCGCCGGCCCGCCCGGCGGGCCGCCCCACCGTCCTGAGCACGTCCACCCCCTCACCCGACGGGAGCCGACCGCCCCATGGCAACACTGGCGAAGCCGAACCTGCCCAGGTTCAACGTGGAGATCTTCCAGAACGAGTACCTGGCCGACGGTGCCCGCGAGGTCAACGCCATCGTCACCGTCACCGCGACCGGCGGCGGCACCTCCGGCGGCCGGCCGCTGGGCATCGCCGACGCCGGCTCCGCGGGCACGGACACGGCGGCGGCCGTGGTCATCCTGGTGGACTGCTCGGGCTCGATGGACTACCCCAAGACCAAGATCAACGGCGCCCGCGAGGCCACCGCCGCCGCCATCGACGCGCTGCGCGACGGCACCGCCTTCGCCGTGGTCGCCGGCACCCACGAGGCCCGCGACATCTACCCCGGCGACGGCACCCTCGCCACCGCCTCCGCCGCCACCCGCGAGCGGGCCAAGGAGGCGCTGCGCCGCCTCACCGCGGCCGGCGGCACCGCGATGGGCACCTGGCTGGCCAAGGCCGACCAGCTCTTCCTCACCCGCCGCGACATCGCCCTGCGGCACGCGATCCTGCTCACCGACGGCAACAACGAGCACGAGTCGGCCGAGGACCTGGCCCGCACCGTCGAGCGGGTGACCGGCCACTTCACCGCCGACTGCCGCGGCGTCGGCACCGACTGGCGGATCGACGAGCTGCGCAAGATCTCCTCGGCGCTGCTCGGCACCACCGACATCGTCGCCGAACCCTCCGGCCTGGCCGAGGACTTCCGCTCGATGATGGCCGGCGCCATGGGCAAGCAGGTCGCCGACGTCGCGCTGCGGATCTGGACCCCGGCCAACGCCACCGTCCGGTTCGTCAAGCAGGTCGCCCCCGCGGTCGAGGACCTGACCGCCCGCCGCACCGAGGCGGGCCCCCGGGCCGGCGACTACCCCACCGGCTCCTGGGGCGACGAGAGCCGCGACTACCACGTCTGCGTCGAGGTGCCGGCCGCCGCGGTCGGCAACGAGATGCTGGCCGCCCGGGTCAGCCTGGTGCTGCCCGTGCAGGTCGCCGGCGGCACCCCCGAGGTGCTCACCCAGGGCCTGGTCAAGGCGGTCTGGACCGACGACCTGGTCAACTCCACCCGGATCAGCCCCCAGGTCGCCCACTACACCGGGCAGGCCGAGCTCGCCTCCTCCATCCAGGAGGGCCTGGAGGCCCACCGGGCCGGGGACGTCGACCGCGCGACCTCCAAGCTCGGCGCCGCCGTCCGGATCGCCCACGCGACCGGGAACGAGGGCACCTACAAGCTGCTCCAGAAGGTGGTGGACGTGGTGGACCCGAAGGAGGGTACGGTTCGGTTCCGTAAGAACGTGAGCGAGGCCGACTCGATGACCCTTGAGACCCGGTCGACCAAGACGGTACGTGTGAAGAAGTGACCGCTGAAGACGTGACCGGGCCGGCACCCCGGCGCGACGCCGCACGGAGCCGGCCCGAAACGAGGGGGACCTGATGCCGATCTGCCCGAGGGGCCACGAGTCGCAGGCCGAGGACTGGTGCGACTTCTGCGGCTTCCCGATGACCCCGCCGGTGCCCACGCCGGGGGCGCACGGAGGCTACCCGGGAGCGCCCGGGGGCGACCACACGCCCAGCACGCCCACCGCACACCCGGGGCACGCCGGCGCGACCTTCGGCGGGCCGCCGCCCCCGCCGCCGATGCCCCCGGGGAGCGTCCCGCCGCCAGGGGCGCCGCTGCCCCCGCCGGGCGCCGTGCCCCCTCCCGGGGCCTTCCCGCCGCCCGCTCCGCAGGGCCTCACCGCGGGCCTGTCCGTCTGCCCGATCTGCCGCAGCCCGCAGACCGGACGGTTCTGCGAGGAGTGCGGCTACGACTACGAGCTCTCCACGCCCTCGCGCCGCCAGGGGCCCGGCGCCGGCGCGTCCCAGGGCGGCCCGGCCCAGCCGCCGCCGCTGAACATCCCGCCGGCCTACGGCGGCACCCCGCAGCAGCGGGCCCCGTTCGGGCAGCCCCCGGCCGCCCCGCAGGCCGTCGCCCCGGCCGTCCCGCAGCAGGCGCAGGCCCCGGCGCACCCGCACACCTACGGCTACCCGCCGCCGGAGGGCGCCTTCCCCGACGCCTCGGTGCGCGAGGACTCCGGCCCGGTGTACGCCCACCCCGCCGGCCCCGGCCCGAACAGCCGCGGCGGCGACTTCGGCACCTCCTTCAACCTCGCCCCGCCCGTCCCCCAGCAGCCCCATGAGCCCGCCCCCGCCGAGCCCGCGCGGACCACCTGGATCGCCGTGGTCTCGGCCGACCGGGACTACTTCACCGACATGATGGCCCGCAGCGGCCCCGAGGCGGCCGGCCTGTTCTTCCCGCCGTACTGCCCCGAGCGCCGCATCCCGCTGACCGGCCGCGGCCAGCTGCGGATCGGGCGGCGCAGCCAGCACCGCGGCACCGTACCGGAGATCGACCTGTCCGTCCCGCCGGAGGACCCGGGCGCCTCGCACCAGCACGCGCTGCTCGCCGAACAGGCGGACGGCAGCTGGGTGCTGGTGGACCAGGACTCGACCAACGGCACCACCATCAACGGCGGCTCGGAGCCGGTCGCACCGCACACCGCCGTACCGCTGAACGACGGCGACCGGATCCACATCGGCGCCTGGACCACCATCACCGTGCACCGGGGTTGACGGCCCGTCGATCGATCGGCCGTCGACCGTCGACCGGCCGTCGACTGACCGTTGACTGACCATCCGTCGGGCAATTCCCGAAGCGGTGGTCCACCACAACTCCGGCCGGGCCGGGCGGAATTCGACATCCGCCCGGCCCGGTTTTGTTTGACCCGTCTTCAAAGTGTCCGCAAATTCGCCGTCTCCGATGTGCACAAGAGCCTTCGCAGCCCCTAGGCTCAGGCCACATGACTGCTGCTATATCCGCTGACGGCATCCGCCAGCGGTACGGGGATGTGCAGGCCGTCGACGGGGTGTCCTTCACCGTCGAGGCCGGCGAGTTCTACGGGATCCTGGGCCCCAACGGCGCCGGGAAGACCACCACGATGGAGATCCTGGAGGGCGTCCGCAAACCGGACGAAGGCCGGATCGAACTGCTCGGCATGGCGCCCTGGCCGCGCAATCCGAAACTGCTGCCGCGAATCGGCGTGCAGTTCCAGGCCTCCGCTTTCTTCCGGAAACTGACGGCCCGGGAGACCATCCGCACCTTCGCGTCGTTCTACGGGGTCGGCCCCAAGCGGGCCGATGCGATGCTGGAGCGGGTCGGCCTCTCCGACAAGGCCGAGACGCTGACCGACCGGATGTCCGGCGGCCAGGCCCAGCGCCTGTCGATCGCCTGCGCACTGGCCCACGACCCGGAGCTCGTCTTCCTGGACGAGCCGACCACCGGCCTGGACCCGCAGTCCCGGCGCAACCTCTGGGACCTGCTGCGGGACATCAACGCCGAGGGCCGCACGGTCGTGCTGACCACCCACTACCTCGACGAGGCCGAGGTGCTCTGCGACCGGGTCTCGATCATGGACCACGGCAAGATCCTGCACACCGGCGCCCCGGCGGCACTGATCCGCGAGATCGACGACACCGTCCGGATCAGCATCGCCTCCGGCCAGCTCCCGCTCGACCGGGCCCGCGAGCTGCTGACCGCCGCCGGCGCGGACATCGCCACCCTGGAGGACGACACCGTCTCGCTCTCCGTCTCCACCCGCCTTCCGGCCCCGGTGCTCAGCGTCCTGGCCGAGCAGAACGCGCTGCGCGGCCTGGAAGTGCGCGGCGCCACCCTGGAGGACGTCTTCCTCCAGCTCACCGGACGGGAGTTCCGCGCATGACCGCCACCACCCCCACCGAGCCGCGGGCCGCCACGCCGGGCGGCCCGGACGCCGGCGAGCGGGAGCGGGTCAGCGCGTTCTGGAGCCTGTCCCGCGCCATGCTGCTCGGGATGAAGCGCGACCGCACCGCGACCTTCTTCATCCTGCTCTTCCCGCTGGTCTTCCTGGTCTTCTTCGGCACCGTCTCCAAGGGCTCCGGCAGCCCCCACGCCAAGGTGGCGCAGGTCGGCGCGGTGAAGCTGTTCGACTCGATCCAGGGCGACGAGCGGGCCGGGCTGGAGAAGGTCCTCACCATCACGAGGACCGACGACGAGGCCGCCACGCTGGAGAAGGTCCGCAAGGGCGACTACGACGCGCTGATCAAGCAGGGCCCGGACGGCAGGGTCGAGCTGCGCTACACCGCCGCCGACCAGGTCCGCGCCGGCGCGCTCCAGGGCATCCTCGACTCGGTGGTCCAGAACGCCAACCAGGCGGCCACCGGCCAGAAGCCGGCCTTCGTGCTGGACTCCCAGCAGGTCGAGGACAAGTCGCTCAAGCCGATCCAGTTCCTCACCCCCGGTCTGCTCGGCTGGGCCGTCGCCACCGGCGCGGTGTTCGGTGCCGCACTGACCCTGGTCAACTGGCGCAAGTCCAAGGTGCTGCGCCGGCTGCGGCTGGCCCCGATCAACGCCGGCACCGTGGTCAGCTCCCGGATCCTGGTCTCGCTGCTGACGGCCTTCCTCCAGACCGCCGTCTTCCTGGTCGTCGCGACGAGCTTCTTCGGGCTCAAGCTCAGCGGCGACTGGTGGCTGGTCATCCCGCTGGTCGCCTGCGCGACGCTCGCCTTCATGTCGATCGGCCTGCTGGCCGGCTCGGTCGCCAAGACCGAGGAGGCGGCCAACGGCATCTCGCAGATCATCGTCCTGCCGATGTCCTTCCTGTCCGGCTCGTTCTTCCCGCTGGACGGCGCCCCGGGCTGGCTGAAGGGCATCTCCCAGGTCATGCCGCTGCACTACCTGGTCGAGTCCGCCCAGTCGGTGCTCACCCGCGGCGGCGGCGTCATGGACGCCCTGCCGACCATGGGCGGCCTGCTGCTCTTCGCGGCCGTGCTGACCGGCATCTCCTGGAAGCTCTTCCGCTGGGAGGACTGACCGTCCGCGGCCGGCGTCCCCGACCGACGCCGGCCGGACCGTCCCCACGGGGTCGTACGCCTTTGGTCCCGGTGTACGACCCCGTCGGCGTCTGCGACCATGGTCGGGTGAGAGAGATCCGGCGAGGCACGTTGAGCGAGGAGACCTTCTACGACCAGGTCGGCGGTGAGCCGACCTTCCGGCGGCTGGCCCGCCGGTTCTACGAAGGCATCGCCGAGGACGAGTTGCTGCGGCCGATGTACCCCGAGGAGGACCTCGGACCGGCCGAGGAGCGGATGGCGCTCTTCCTCATGCAGTACTGGGGCGGCCCCCGCACCTACAGCGACCACCGCGGCCACCCGCGGCTGCGGATGCGGCACGCGCCGTTCAAGGTCGACAAGGCCGCGCACGACGCCTGGCTCACCCACATGCGGGCGGCCGTGGCGAGCCTGGAGCTGCCGGCCGAGCACGAACGGCAGTTGCTGGAGTACCTGACCTACGCCGCCGCCTCGATGATCAACACCCCCGGCTGAGCCGCCCTCCGGGCCGAAGGTCCTGTCGGAGGGGCTGTCGGAGGGCCTGTCGGAGGGCCTACCGGACCGGGCTGAGCCCGAGCCCCGCGCCCGGCGCGGCCGCGGTGCGCACCGCCACCGAGCCCGCCGGGGCGCTCAGCCGCAGCCAGCCGCCCGCGCGGTGCACGGTCAGCGGGGCCTCAGGGCTCAGGAAACCGATCCGGTACGCGGCGTGCACCGCGCGCAGCGGCAGCTCCGGCAGCACGGAGACGGGGCGCGACCACACCTCGTCCGCCAGCCGGTCCAGCACCGCGCGGGTGCGGTGGTGCGCCGGGACGGCCTCGCTGCGCTCGCGGAACTCCCCCACCGCCGCCATCAGTTCGCGGTACACCTCGGCCGCCGGCGGGGCGCCGACCGGCCGCCAGCCGGTCCGCGGCGGCAGCAGCCCGGCCCAGGCCGGACCGGTCACCGGCGCGGGCAGCGCGACGGCGCCCGACTCGGCGTCCACGCCGTCCAGCAACTGACCCGCGGAGACGGTCAGGTCCACCGCCTCGTCCAGCCCGCTCAGCCGGGCCGTGCGGATCGCCAGCACGCCGGAGTCGCCCAGCGGCAGCCGCCCGAAGACCGCCAGCACGCCGTCCCCGCCGCCCGGGCCCACCGCCTGGAGCCGGACGGCCGCCGCCCTGTCGAAGCGCAGCAGGCGCAGCAGGAAGGCGGAGAGGTCGGCGGCCTCCCCGGTGTCGGTCAGGACGAGGCGGGCGGTGGTGGTCAACGCGGCTCAGCTCGAATCGTCGGGTGCGGTCAGACGGCGGCGGGGACGGGCTCGTCGTCCAGGAAGCGGCTCAGGAACTCCCGCTCCACCGGCGAGATCCGGCGCGGCCGGCCCTCGGCCAGGTCGTAGGGGACGACCACGGTGGTCGCCCGGACGTACACGATGTCCCGGCTCTCCTCGTCGACGTCCTTGATCTCGTACGAGACGGTCAGCGAGGCGCCGCCGATCCTCGTCACCCAGGTCTCGATGGTGACCGGCTCGGGCCGGTGCACCAGCGGGCGCTTGTAGTCGATCTCGTGGCGGGCCACCACCGAGCCGCCCGCGAACTCCCCGGCGCCGGCCGCGGCGGCCTGGGTGAACATGAAGTCGATCCGGGCCTCCTCCAGGTAGCGCAGGAAGACCACGTTGTTGACGTGCCCGAAGGCGTCCATGTCGGACCAGCGCAGCGGGCAGGCGTAGATGTGGCGAGCCACGGGAGTTCTCCTCGGTGTCCGGTCACCCGCCGCCGTCCGCCGGCGGCGGACGGTGGCGACGGGCCGCGGCCCGGCAGGCCGCCCCGGAGGGCAGTCTGCCGGGCCGTCGTGACGGCTGGGTGTCAGCCTCGGGTCAGCTTCTTGTAGGTGGCCCGGTGCGGGCGGGCGGCGTCGGCGCCGAGCCGCTCGACCTTGTTCTTCTCGTAGGACTCGAAGTTGCCCTCGAACCAGAACCACTTGCTGTCGCCCTCGTAGGCGAGGATGTGGGTGGCCACCCGGTCCAGGAACCAGCGGTCGTGGGAGATGACCACGGCGCAGCCCGGGAACTCCAGCAGGGCGTTCTCCAGCGAGGAGAGCGTCTCGACGTCGAGGTCGTTGGTGGGCTCGTCGAGGAGCAGCAGGTTGCCGCCCTGCTTGAGGGTGAGCGCGAGGTTCAGGCGGTTGCGCTCACCGCCGGAGAGCACGCCGGCCGGCTTCTGCTGGTCCGGGCCCTTGAAGCCGAACGCGGAGACGTAGGCGCGGGACGGCATCTCGACCTGGCCGACGTTGATCCAGTCCAGACCGTCGGAGACGACCTCCCAGAGGGTCTTCTTCGGGTCGATGTTGGAGCGGGTCTGGTCGACGTAGCTGATCTTGACGGTCTCGCCGACCTTGACCGTGCCGCTGTCCGGGGTCTCCAGGTCCTGGAGCATCTTGAACAGGGTGGTCTTGCCGGCGCCGTTCGGGCCGATGATGCCGACGATGCCGTTGCGCGGCAGGGTGAAGCTCAGGTCGTCGATCAGGACCTTCTCGCCGAA
Organism: Kitasatospora sp. NPDC034533; assembly: GCF_055575155.1. Classification (NCBI taxonomy): domain Bacteria; kingdom Bacillati; phylum Actinomycetota; class Actinomycetes; order Kitasatosporales; family Streptomycetaceae; genus Kitasatospora; species Kitasatospora sp. NPDC034533. The sequence continues at coordinate 36,654 of NZ_JBVITE010000049.1, read as the reverse complement.
GGCCTTGTTGAGGTTCTCGACCTCGATGACGACGTTGCCCAGGCGCGGGCCCGGCGGGATCTGGATCTCCTCGAAGTCCAGCTTCCGCATCTTGTCGGCCTCGGCCGCCATCTCCTCGTAACGGGCGAGGCGGGCCTTGGACTTGGCCTGGCGGCCCTTGGCGTTGGAGCGGACCCACTCCAGCTCTTCCTTGAGCCGCTTGGCGCGCTTGGCGTCCTTCTGTCCCTCGACCTTGAGACGGGACTGCTTGGTCTCCAGGTAGGTGGAGTAGTTGCCCTCGTACGGGTAGGCGCGGCCGCGGTCGAGCTCCAGGATCCACTCGGCGACGTTGTCCAGGAAGTACCGGTCGTGGGTGACGGCCACGACGGTGCCCTTGTACTTCTCCAGGTGCTGCTCCAGCCAGTTCACCGACTCGGCGTCCAGGTGGTTGGTGGGCTCGTCGAGCAGCAGCAGGTCGGGGGCCTCCAGCAGCAGCTTGCAGAGCGCCACGCGGCGCTTCTCGCCACCGGAGAGCTTGGTGACCGCCCAGTCGCCGGGCGGGCAGCCCAGGGCGTCCATGGCCTGCTCCAGCTGGGCGTCCAGGTCCCAGGCCTCGGCGTGGTCCAGCTCCTCCTGGAGCTTGCCCATCTCCTCCAGCAGGGCGTCCGAGTAGTCGGTCGCCATCAGCTCGGCGATCTCGTTGAAGCGGTCGAGCTTCCCCTTGATCTCCTTGACGCCGTCCTGGACGTTCTCCAGGACCGTCTTGGTCTCGTCGAGCGGCGGCTCCTGGAGCAGCATGCCGACGGTGAAGCCGGGCGAGAGGAAGGCGTCGCCGTTGGAGGGCTGCTCCAGGCCGGCCATCATCTTGAGCACGGTGGACTTACCGGCACCGTTGGGGCCCACGACGCCGATCTTCGCTCCGGGGAGGAAGCTGAGCGTCACGTCGTCAAGGATGACCTTGTCTCCGTGAGCCTTGCGCACCTTGCGCATCGTGTAGATGTATTCCGCCACGTGAGATCGCTCCGGCGTCGTCGGGAGTAATTCGGCTTGCAGCCTTCCATTGTGCCGCACCCGGCCCGGAGGCCCGAATCGCCCGGGTGACCCCACGGGGGTATCCGCGGCCGCCCGCCGTCCGGCGCGGGCGCGCCCGCGCCGGACCTCCCGCCGATCCCCTCGCCGGACCGCCTCCGGCCGGCGCCTCCCGGCCCCGCGAACGCCGACGGCCCGGCTCCCCACAGCGGGTGCGGGGAGCCGGGCCGGGGGCCGCCCGCCGGGCCTCGGAGGTCGGTGCCTCCGGGCCCGGCCGGGCGGTTCGGACGGTTCCGGACGGTTCCGGACGGTTCCGGGCGTTCAGGCGGTCCGGACGGTTCCGGACGTTCAGGTAGTCCGGGGTTCAGGTGGTCCGGATCGTTCAGGCGGTCCGGACGGTTCCGGACGTTCAGGTAGTCCGGGGTTCAGGTGGTCCGGATCGTTCAGGCGGTCCGGACGGTTCAGGCGGTCCGGGTCGCGCCGCCACCGTGGCGGCCACGACGGCGCAGGACGAAGACCGCGGCGCCACCGGCCACGACCAGGCCACCGGCGACGGCGGCGAGGATCGGGGTCGAGTCATTGGCACCGGTCTGGGCCAGGCCACCGGTGCCCGGCGCGGCGCTGGTGGTCGACGGGGCCGGCTGCGCGGCGGCGCCGGTGCTCGGAGTGCCCGACGGGGTGGCGCTCGGGGTGCCGGTCTCGGCCGGGGCGGACGGCGCCGGGGTCGGCGTCACGCCGACCTTGCAGTCCAGGAACCCGGTGAACTGCTTGGAGTAGCCGTTCGGGCCGGTCACGGTGAAGTCGTAGCTGCTCTTCTCCTCGACCTTGACCAGCACGCTCTCGGTCTTGCCCGGCTGGACGGCGACCTGCTGCTTGCCGACGGTGACGGTGGCGGCCTCGTCACCGGTGTTGGTGACGGACACCCGCACGCCGCCGGCGGCGCACTCCTCCTTGGCGGTGCTGTCGATCAGCGCGCCCTTGCCCTGCTTCCAGGTGGCCTTGGCGCCGGCGGCGACGTTCACCTTGGTGGAGCCGGCCAGGATCATGGTCTGGCTGTGGCGGCCCTTGGCGTCCACCTTGCTCATGAAGACCCGGCCGCTGAGCACGTTGGCCTCGGCGGCGGCGCTGATGGCGGCCTTGCCGTCCGGGGTGCCGGCCGGCACGTCCAGGAACAGCGGGGTGTCCTTGGCGATCGGGCCGGCCAGGCCGCCGTTGACCGGCTTGCCGTCCTTGTCCAGCAGCTTGACCTTGTCCGCGGCGTCGCCGGTGACGGTCAGCTTGACCTCGTTGGCGCTGGAGTTCAGCAGGAACGGGCCGAGCTTGCCGCCCGACTTCCCGGAGGCCGAGTCCGGGGAGAGGGTCAGCGAGGGCTTCGGCTCGGCCGCGACGCCCTTGTTGGCGTCGCCGACCAGGTAGTCGCGCAGCCGCTTGGCCTTGTCGTTCTGCGGGATGGCGGTCTTGTTGTCCGAGAACTTCCAGATCGCGGCCTGGGTGCCGGCGGCGGCGTCCGCCTCGGTCAGGCCGTCGACATGGCTGTTCGTGATCAGGGACGCCAGGCTCGCCTGCGGGTACGAGTTGTCCAGGATCCAGCGGATCTTGGCCGCGTTGGCGTTGCTGTTGAGGGAACTCGCCGACCAGTCCGCCTCGTGGTACTTGGCGCCGCTGTCCAGGTAGACCGGGTTGTCGAAGTCGATGCAGTAGGTCCGGAGCTTCTCGCCGGCGCTGGTCTGGAGGGTGAACAGACCGCCGTTGACGGTCCGGCCCCCGACGTCGATCTTCTCGCCGAGCATCTCGTTCTGGACTTCCGCCGTCACGCCCGAGGTCGGGTTGCCGGCCGCGGCCGCCGCACCGGCCGCGAACAGGCCTCCGCCCAGCGCCACGCTGGTCGTGAGCATGACAGTGGTTATCCGGGACAGACTCCGCCCCTGCCTCTGGAACATCTGGGATCCCTCCGGGCCGGGCCGCACCGAGTGGTGGCCCGCCGACTTGCCGTTCCGCGCGTGCCCCCTGTGGCACCGCTGCGGGTATGAACCAGACGAATCCTATTGAGCCCCCGAGGCCCCGAAACCCCCATGCGAAATCAGGACGATTCCGTATCTGGATCGTTACCAACCCCCTCAAGTCCCACACAAACTGACGGTCGGCCAGATTAACGGCGGCCGTTTTCGGTTATCCCGCCGGATTGCGCACGCGGGCACAACGACCTTCTCGATCAACATATTTGTCGACAGGTAAGGTCACCGACCGGTCAGGCCGGCGCACCCTCGGCATCACCTCCGCGCCCCTTTCCCGCCATCTCGCCCGACTCCCCCGCGACTGCCGCGGCTGCTGCGGAGGCCGGCGCGGGGACCGTCACGGAAGCCGCCACGGGAGCCGCCCCGGCGGCCGGCGCCGAGGCCCTGCGCGCCTCCAGCGCACTGACGATCCACGCCGGCACCACCTCACCCCCGGACTCCGCCCCGGGCTCCGGCGCGGCCGACCCGGCGCCGCCCGGCGACTGCCCGCGCACCCCCACCGCCCAGCGGAACGCCGTGGTACCACGGGTGAGGTCGTGTCCGACCGACCGGGCGTCGATCTCGGCCCGGCTGCGCTTCACTCCCCCGTCGGACCACTCGCGCACCCGCAGCCGACCGCTCACCAGCACCGGCTCCCCCTTGGACAGCGAGGCGATCAGATTGACCGCCAGCGCCCGCCAGGCCGTCACCGTCAGCCACTGCGTCTCGCCGTCCACCCAGCACTCGCGCTGCCGGTCGTACCGCCGCTCGGTGCAGCCGAGCAGGAACTTGGCCATCGGCACCCCGCCACTCGTCTCGCCGTAGCTCACCTCCGACCCGACATTGCCGATCACCGTCACTTGCGCCTCGCTCACGGCACACCCTCCGCTCTCGCCGATGCACCGTACGGAATCGATCGGTGCGCCTTGAGCGTGCACTCGGAAAGAAATCCCGGCCACCGACTTCCGAAATCCTGTGGATAACTCGGGGCTGTGGAACTGTTGTCACCCGCAGGGGTGAATTTCAGCCTTCCGCCACTGCTCCGCCCCCTGTTCTTCGCGACCATGACAACAAACCCGCTGCTCGCCGCCCCGTCGGCACATCCCGGAACCGACCCCGGAACACGCTCCGGAACCCGCTCGGGAAGGCGCTCCGCCGGCCGTCCGCGCACGTCATCCGACCGGCGCAACCGCGAATTTGGCCCCCACCCGCGCCGCGGGCGGCACTTTCTCCGTGCCGAATCCATAACGGGTGGGGCGGCAGCCCCGTAACGACTGCACAACGTCCGGCGCGGAACACTGCCAGACCGCTGCACTCACGGCCTTCACCTGCGATTATCGGACCGCTCCACCGAACCGACACACCAACGGCGGTGTCGTCGCACCCGGCCCGGGAACTGGACACCCTTATCCTGTCCCCGACAGGGCGAGGGCCACCACCCCCACCCTCGGGCCCGGGGCCGGACAGTGCGCGCCCCGGCGCTCGCCAGCCCGATCCCGGCCCACGGTCGCGCCCGCCAGGGCGCTGCCAGTCCCGCCCCCATAGCTCAGCGGATAGAGCACCCGCCTTCTAAGCGGTAGGTCGCAGGTTCGAATCCTGCTGGGGGCACCACCCGCAATTCCGCAGGCCGTGGCGCCGGCGGACACTTTCCGTGCCCGACGGGGTCCGCACGGTAATCCCGGCCGCGCGACCGGTCCGCGCACTCACCGCACAGAACTCGTGACAATGCGTGCCGCGAGACCGACCGCGACGACTGATCGGGACATCCGGTATTCCCGGCGAATCACCGCGCGAACTCCCCCTGGTAAACCCCGCCCGGCCTGCCGAACCGGTCCGGCCTACTCCGCCAGCCCGGCCAGATAGGCGTCCAGCAACTCGACCTGCCGCTCCGCCGGAAACTCCTCCGGGGCGAACAGCGCCTGCACCACCAGCCCCAGGACGAAGGCCTGCGCCCCCGCCGCGAGGGCGGCCGGATCGGCCCGCGCCGGGAGCTCCCCCAGGCGCTGGGCCTGCGCGACGTGCGCCGTGAGCGCCGTGCGCGAGCGCGCGTAGCGGGCGGCGTGCGCCGCCGCCAGCTCCGGATCGGCCAGCGCGTGGTCCCAGGAGCCGACCCAGATCCGGTTGTCGGCCGCGGACTCGCCGTCCAGCGGCAGGACGTCCAGCAGCGAGGCCCGCACCCGGGCCAGTCCGACCGGCTCCGGGCTGCCGTCAGCGGGGGCGGTGCGCCGGGGGCGGGCCAGCGAGCGCCGGTCCAGCTCCTCCAGCGCATGGCTGAGCAGTGCCCGCTTGTTCGGGAAGTAGTGCGTCAACATCCCGGTGGAGGCGCCGAGTTCGGCGGCCACCGCACGCAGGGTCAGCCCCTCGAAGCCCCGGCTGGACAGCACCCGCCACACCCCCTCGGACACGTCCGAGCGGCGGGCGTCATGGTCTCCACGGGCCGGTGTCATGGGGGTTATCGTACATACCAAACGTTTGTTATGGACGAACCAGCCCGCTTCGGCACCCCTGAAAGGCCGCCCGTTGTTTGCCGTACCGCTCACCGAGAACGCCGAACTGCGCCCGCTGGAGCCCTGGCAGGCCCCCGAGTTCCTGGCCCACCTCGACCGCGCCCGCGACCACACCGACCCGTGGATCCCCTGGGCCACCTTCTCGGTCGACCTGGACTCCGCCCGCGCCACCCTCCAGCGCTACGCCGACGGCCTGGCCGCCGACCAGAAGCGGATCTACGGCATCTGGCTGGACGGCACGCTGGTCGGCGGCGTGATGTTCGTGAGCTTCGACGCCCCGTCCGGCGTCTGCGAGATCGGCGCCTGGACCGAGCCGGCCGGCGAGGGCCACGGGCTGATCACCGCCGCCGTCCGGCAGCTGCTCGACTACGCCTTCGTCACCCGCGGCCTGCACCGCGCCGAGTGGTGGTGCGCCTCCGTCAACGCCCGCAGCCGGGCCGTCGCCGAGCGGCTCGGCATGACCCGCGACGGCGTGCTGCGCGAGTGGTACCCGTACCACGGGGTCCGCCACGACAAGGAGATCTGGGCCGTCCTGGCCCCGGAGTGGACGGCCGCCTCCCGGGACTGACTCCGGGAGCCGCCCCCAGGCCGGTCCCGCACCCCACACGCGGCGGGGGCCGGTGGGAACCCCCGTTCCCCACCGGCCCCCGCGCACTCGCCCCGGCTGTCGCCCGTCAGACCGCCGACGCCGTCCCGGCCGACCGCAGGCGCAGCACGCACAGCAGCGCCAGCGCCAGCGCCCCGCCCGCCGACAGGAACACCACGTCCACCGCGTCGGTGAAGCTGCGCACCGCGTGCTCGTGCGCCGCGCCGGTCAGCGTCCGGACCGCGCCGAGCGGCCGCCAAGTCGGCGTGCGCCCGAGTCGTCGGCCGCAAGGGAACCGCCTCGCTGCTCCCTGCCGGTGCCGACCCGGCGAACCTGACCGAGACCGGCGGGTCCGCCATCGACACCGCCGTCCTGTGGTCGGCCGTCGCCGTCGCGCTGGCCGCCGGCGCCGGTCTCGCGTGGAAGGCCGTCCGTGGCATCGCCCGGCTCATCGCCCGGGCGGACGAGATCGCCGACGACTGGACAGGAACGCCCGCCCGCCCCGGTGTCGCCGCCCGGCCCGGAGTCATGGCGCAGCTCGCCCAGCTCGGTGATCGCCTCGACAACATCGACACCAGACTCGGCACCGTCGAACACGAACTCCACCCCAACTCCGGAGCCTCGTTGCGCGACGCTGTCGACCGCGTCGACCGCCGCACCGCCCACCTCGACACCACGTAGCAAGCGCCCCCGCTCGGCTTCGGCCGGGCGGGGGCGCTTCGTCATGCTCAGGTGCCGTACGTCGGACAGATGTGCGTGCGGACGGCGGCGAGGATCTGAGCCGACTTCTCGGGCCCGAACCCCTGCGGGTGCTTCGGCGAGGTGAACCGCTTGTTCGTCAGGTCGACCAACCCCGAGTTGTCCTTGGGAGAGTCAGCCACCGACCGGCACTGATCACGACCGCGCGAGATCGCCCGGTCCGGCTTGTCACCGACGATCTCAGGGTCGATTGCCTTCAGCGCAGCAATGTAGGCCGCGGCAGTGGCGGCGTCCGGGGACGGCGGGATGCTGACTGTGATGGCGGCCGCCGCTGTCCCGGCCGGGGCCGTGGCCTCGGGCGCGGCCGCCGAGGTCTGCGGGGCGGCGGCCGCGCTGCTCGCGGCGGGCGCCGCCGTCTTGGTGTTGCTGGTGGATGTGGTGGAGCTGGAGCACGCGGCGAGGCCGAGGGCGGCCAGGCCGACGGCGAGGGCCGACACGGTGGTACGGGTGCGCATGGTCCCCCCTGGGACTGGTGTGGTGTGGGGGTGACGGTACCGGGCTACTGATCGGTCGCGTACGACTGTGGCTGACCTGTGACGTGCGACTACCTCGTCGCGCCCTCGGGCCACAGGACCTGAACGGGGACGCCGCAGCGTCGCGCGTAGGCCACGACGTCCGCGGTTCCACCGTGCCCACGTGCCGGCCGACCGTCCCAGACCGCGATGAGGACATCTGACAGGCCGACGACTATCTCGCTACCGGCCATGTGTGCTGAGGCGGTCGATGCGTCGAGGCCGGTGCGATGCACGTCCGACGCTCGGCCGATCAGCCGGTCGTAGACCGGGTGGTGATCAGCGGGCAGTCCGTCCCGGTAGCCGTCGGCAGGCACCACGACATCGAGCTGTCCGCCCCGGGCGAGGACGAGGTCCGCGAACCAGGAGTCGGGGCCGTCCGCGAGCATGGATACGGCGGTGAGATCGTGGCCTGGGTGGGCATCCACGACGGCAGACAGGAGGTGGCGGACCTGCTGCTCGACCTCGCCGTGTAGTCCCCGGTGTCCGGTGATCCCGAGTCGCATGCCGTCCTCCTACAGGTACACGTTTTGTAGCCGGTCGTCGAACGCCCGCACCACCCGAGGTGCGTTCGTGGTGGTGAGGGTACGCCGGAGTGCGCGGGCGCGATCTACGATCCGGCCGGACCGGTAGGTGAGCCCGACGTCGAGTGCCCGGTCGATGAGGGCGAACGCACCGTCGACACGGCCGGCGGCGAGGTGCCCGGAGGCGAGGTCGAGCATCAGCAGCGCGCGCTGCTTCGCGTGGCCGGTGGCCAGCGCCTCAGTGTCGGCGGACAGTACCCAGTCCGACAGGCCGAGTCTGGCCCCACACGCCACCCTGGCCGCCGCCACCTTGGACTCGTCGAACGCGAAAACCCACGGCCACGGCGGAGTGGTCTGTCGGTCAAGGCGCAGCGCCAGGGTCCGGCTACGGGTGAGCGCCTGATCGGCACGGTCACGGTCGCCGGCCGCTGCGTGCCCGAGCGCCTCCACCGAGGTCAGCCAGGCGTCGGCGATGGCTGGCCCATTGTGTGCGAGTGTCTTTCGGGCGCTGCCTGCGAGGCTGAGTGCGTGGGTGCCGTTCCCCGAGTGCGCCTCGAACTGGGCGAGACTACCCAGTTGGTAGGCGGCGAGTAGGCCGTCGCCAGCCGAGCGCGCAGCGTTGATCGCCTGGCCGTACCAGGATCGGGCGGATCCGTGGTCGCCCATGTCCCAGGCCAACCAAGCGGCGAACGATGCCGCCTCGGATCCGGCGGCGGCCAGCCGTGCCCGGTCTCCGGTGGGAACTTGCCCGCTGAATGAGCTGGATGTGGCCACGCACGGCGTCGGCGAGGTCGCGAGATGGCATCGAACTGTCCAGGCGGCGGTATGCCGCAGTACCCAACCTCAATGCGGCAGATTGCCCGGTGTCGGGCGATGCGGGAAGTGCGGCGAGGGCCGACGTCATTGCTGCTGCCGCTGCTACGCCGAGGAATTCACGTCGTTCCACTGCTGGTCCTGATGGTGCGCTCGCTAGCCCTACGAGGCTGGCGGAGATGTGCAAGTGGGCTGCGGCGCGTCCGAGTACCTCCATGTCGTACCCGCCGGTAGGGCCGCGCGACTCCAACCGGGATACGCCGGACTGGGACAATCCGATTTCCTCGCCGAGCTGACGTTGAGTCAGCCGATGCGCTCGACGGGCCAACTCGACCACCCGGCCGTAGTCACCATCCCGTGAGGCCACCTCGGCGTCGCGCCGCCAGTCCATCAGACATCTCCCAGTTGTTGCACCTGTATGCGCCTGCCGCATACCCGTATGCGGATGTCGGCTAAGCGTTCCGCGCCGACTGGTGACCGGTAGTTGACTGTGCGTCATGTCGCTTCGCGGGAAGCGGCCCGGGTATCCCGGGCCGGGGCCTCCCGCAGCGACGGCGGCGCCTCACTCGGAAGAGGCGCCGCACCCCGCCTCCACCCCTCCGAGAGACCTGGAGCACCGTGACCGGATACAGCCACGCCGTCGCCCTGCCCAGCCTTGCCCCCGGCGCCGGACGCCGCCCGCCCCGCCCGGTTCCCCAGCGGGACCAGGACGCCACCCAGGCCCGGATCCTCTGGGACGACCACCGTTCCACCGGCGGCATGTGCCTCCGCTGCGAAACCCGGTGGCCGTGCGAGATCGCCACCGCTGCCCGAGCCGGGGGCGCCTCGTGACGAGTCACGACTTCGTCCCGCTCAAGGACCGGCGCCGCGGGTTGTGGCTCAGCACGTACTGCATCGACGCCGAGGGCCGGCGCCACAGTGCTACCCCGGTAGTCGAGGTCATCCCCGAGCCCGGGACGCCCGCGGTCGAGCTGTCGCTGGACTTCTGGCCCGACTGCAACTGTCCGCGGCACCGCGACGGCTGACCGGCCAATCACAGCTCCTTCCGGGCCTACAGGCGACATGAGACCCGGAAGGCCCGCACCACCAGTACGACCATCAGCACCACCAATACCCCCGGAGGTAGCGCGATGTTCAACTACACGGATCGGATCCCGACCGGGAGCCCGCTCCCGCAGGGGCACATGACCCCGACCCCATTCGTCGTCGGGCAGCTGGCCCCGTACCCGCCGTTCGAGGGCGGCATCGTCGGCCGGATTGAGCTGGACCCGGCGAGTCAGACCGCCAAGTACTTCGACGAGGCCGGCGTTCCGATGCTGAACCCCGGACACGGCACGTCGTCCGGCACGAACCCGCCGACCGGCACCACCGGGCAGGGCGACAGGCAGGGCGGGGACGCGGCGGATAGCGACACTGGGAACGACACCGACCAGTGACGTCCGCTGATGCTGGACCGGTCGCGGTCGTTACCAATCTGCAAGACCCGACCGCCGACCTGGTGATCGCCGAGCTGCACGACCGGGACGTCCCGGTCGTGCGGTTCGACGCTGGTGACTTCCCCGCCACTCTGTCGCTCACTGCCCGTATTGGCGGCGGTTCGCAGGAGTGGGAGGGAAGCATGCGAACGCCGTCCCGGCTCGCTGGACTCGGCTCTATCCGGTCGCTGTACTACCGACGGCCATCCGCGTTCGCCTTCCCCCACCTTGACCCGCAGGACGCCCGGGTTGCCACCGCACAGGCCCGCTACGGCCTCGGCGGCGTCCTCGTCTCCCTCCCCGGATGCCTGTACGTCAACCACCCGAACAAGATCGCCGATGCCGAGTACAAGCCCGCGGGCCTGGCCACCGCCGCAGCCTGTGGATTCCAGGTCCCGCCGACCCTGATCACCAACGAACCCGACGAGGCCCGCCAGTTCGCCCGGGTCAAGGGGCGGGTGATCCACAAGCCGATCAGCCTGCCGACCTATCTGATCGAGGGCGTCGCCCAGACCGTACCCGTCACCGAGGTCACGGTCGACGACATCACCGACTCGGTGGCCGGCACCATGCACCTCTTCCAGCAACGCGTCGACAAGATCGCCGACGTCCGGGTCACCGTCATCGGCCGGCAGGTCTTCGCCGTCCGGATCGACTGCGACCTCCTCGACTGGCGCGTCGACTACTCCACCCACACCTACACCGCGGTACCCGTCCCGGATCGGGTCGAACGTGCACTGTTCGCCTACCTCGCGCACTTCGGGCTCGTCTTCGGGGCCTTCGACTTCGCGCTCACCGGCCCGCCGAGCGCCGAGGACAGCTGGGTGTGGATCGAGTGCAACCCCTCCGGCCAGTGGGCTTGGATGGAGCCCCCGACCGGGCTGCCGATGACCGCCGCTCTGGCGGACCTTCTCCAGCGAGGAGCAGCATGACCGACACCGCACAGCTTCGACGGCAGCTCGCCGACGACATCACCGGGCACGGGCTCACCGAACCTGCCTGGCGGAAGGCGATCGAGGAGGTCCCGCGCGACGTGTTCCTCTCGGACGCCGTGTTCCGGCAGGGCCAGGATCAGCAGGGCGTGACGGTGTACGAGCCGCTGCGCCGGTACCAGGTGTCCGAGGCCGAGTGGCTGGCGATGGCGTACAGCAACGAGACGTGGGTGACCCAGGTCGACGGGATCGACGCTGGCAACGCGACCGGTCCGGTCTACGGACTGCCGACATCGTCGTCTACGCTCCCGTCGCTCGTCGTGCGGATGCTGGAGGCCGCAGGCATCGGGGACGGTGACCGGGTCCGCGAGATCGGCACCGGCACCGGCTATTCCACCGCGGTCCTGTGCCACCGCCTTGGCGACGATCTGGTCACTTCGATCGAGGTCGATCCGGCCGTCGGTGCCCGTGCGACGAGGACGCTGCACAGCCTCGGCTACGCCCCGACACTGCTTGTCGGCGACGGCCTGGAGGACCGGCAGGTCGGCCAGGAGTTCGATCGGATCGTCGCCACCTGTTCCGTGCGCAGCATCCCGTACCCGTGGCTCTGGCAGCTTCGCCCCGGGGGCACCATCACGACCTGCCTCGGCGGGTGGATGCAGGCGTCCGGCCTGGTCCACCTCGTCCTCCAGTCTGACGGCAGTGCAGTCGGCCGGTTCACCGGCGAGGAGACGTCGTTCATGCTCGCCCGGCCGCACCAGCCTCCACCGCGTTCGGCGTTCACCATGCACTTGGGCGTCACCAGGTCGACCAGTCTCGACCCGAGGTGCCTGTGGTCCTGGACCGGCCGTTTCCTCGCGCAGCTCGCTGCACCGTCCGCCGAGCTTCTGGGCGCTGGCGAACAGGTCATCCTGCTGGACACGGCGACCGGTTCACAGGCATGGACCGAGGCATCCGGGGGTGGCTGGCTGGTTCACCAGCGCGGACCGCTGCCGCTCTGGGACGCGGTGGAACGCACCTTCGATCGCTGGGAGAAGGCTGGCACCCCGGCGCAGGATCAGTTCGGTCTCACGGTGAGCGGTGAGGACCAGCAAGTCTGGATCGGAGACCCGAGTGGCCCGAGCTGGCTCCTTCCCGGCTGACCGCCGGTAGTCTGGACTGCCCGCGACGGAGGAGTAGCCGGTGGACGAGGACGAGCCGTTGGAGCAGTGGGCGGCGCGACGTAGTGCGCGGCGTCGGCCGACCGGCGAACTCAAAGCCGTGACCATCGGACACGAGGCCGCTCCAGCCCACCTGCACCGGAACGCACCTCGGCTCGTCTCCCGCTGGGACGGCTACCAGTGGGTACCAGAGACGGTGGCCTCGAACTACGCGGCCGCGCAGCGCCTCCTCCACGGCATCGAGGGCGACGGGGTTCTCCCGATGCCGTCCACCCAACCCCCGAAGAAGCCGGCGGGGAAGCACCGCAAGCCCTAACCGGCAGAGTGCGGTTGGTCAGGTCCTATGGGTCCCGCAGCAACCGCCACAGGGGCCGCAGTCGAGGGATCGCCCCCTCCTCCGTACAGTGAGGCAGGGGGCGATCCCGCATCTGGTGACTGTGGGCGACATTCGGCCAATTCATGATCGCGGATAGACCAACCGCCTAGGCTCCAATCGGTGTTACGCGACCAGGCAAAATGCCAGGTGAGTACAGCGCTCAGGCGCCAATACCTTCTAAGCGGTAGGTCGCAGGTTCGAATCCTGCTGGGGGCACCACCCGCAATTCCGCAGGCCGTGGCACCGGCGGACAGACTGCGGGAGCCGCCCCCAGGCCGGTCCCGCACCCCACACGCGGCGGGGGCCGGTGGGAACCCCCGTTCCCCACCGGCCCCCGCGCACTCGCCCCCGGCCGTCGCCCGTCAGACCGCCGACGCCGTCCCGGCCGACCGCAGGCGCAGCACGCACAGCAGCGCCAGCGCCAGCGCCCCGCCCGCCGACAGGAACACCACGTCCACCGCGTCGGTGAAGCTGCGCACCGCGTGCTCGTGCGCCGCGCCGGTCAGCATCCGGACCGCGCCGAGCGGCCGCCCCGGCTCGCCCGCCTCGAACACCCGGGACAGCACGGTGCCGAACAGCGCCGCGCCGAGCGCGCTGCCGAGGCTCTGGAAGAAGCGGATCCCGGTGGTCGCCACACCCAGCCGGTGGCGGGGCACGGCCTCCTGCACCACGATGACCAGCCGGCCGATCAGCTGCCCCAGGCCGCAGCCCAGCAGCGCGAGTTCGGCCGGCACCGCCCACAGCCCGGTGTCCGGACCGCGGAGGCCGAGCAGGGCGAGGGCGAGCGTCGCGCAGCCCGCGCCGAGCGCCAGGAAGGTCGAGTCCGGGTGGCCGCGCCCGGTCAGCCGGCCGACCAGCACACCGGCCGCGGTCATCCCGGCCGCCATCGGGATCAGGTGGAGGCTGGCCGAGGTCGGGGCGACGTCCCGGGCGACCTGGAGGTAGAGCATCACGTAGACGATCGAGCCGGTCATGCCCACCCCGACCAGGCCCTGGACGGCGAAGCCCAGTCGCACCGCGCGGATCCGGAACAGCGACAGCGGCAGCACCGGCTCGGCGGCGGTCGCCTGCCGCCACAGGAAGAGGCCGAACGCGCCCACGGTGGCGGCGGCGAGCCCCAGGATCACCGGAGACGTCCAGGCGTACTCCTTGCCGCCCCACTCGGTGACCAGCAGCAGCCCGACCGAGAAGGCCGCCGCGAGGGCCGAGCCGGCGAAGTCCAGGCCCCGGCGGCCGGCCGTCGGCGGCAGCTTGACCACCAGGGCGACACCGACCAGGACCAGCAGGCCGAGCGGCAGGTTGACGTAGAAGATCCAACGCCAGCCGAGGTGGTCGGTGAACAGCGCGCCGATCAGCGGCCCGATCGCCATGCCGAGGCCGGCGATGATCCCGCCCGCCGCGCCGCCCTTGCCGCCGCCGCGCTCCTCCGGGCCCCTGAACTGGGCGATGACCACCATGGTGACGCTCATCAGCCCGCCGCCGCCGATGCCCTGCACCGCCCGGAAGGCGATCAGCTGGTCCATCGACCGCGCCGCGCCGCAGAGCGCCGAGCCGAGCAGGAAGGTGCCGACGGCCCCGAGCAGCACCCGCTTGGCGCCGTACACGTCGCAGAGCCTGCCGTACAGCGGCAGCAGCGCGGTGGCGGCGAGGGCGAACGCGCTGACCAGCCAGGGCAGCCGGTCGACGCCGTGGACGGGGTCGAGGTCCCGGACGATCGGGACGGTGGCCGCCGACACGATGTTCGTGTCGAGCACCGCCAGCGCGATGGTGACCAGGCAGAGCAGCGTGCCCAGCCGGTACTGGGCCGGGGTCATCAGGGCGGTCCCGTCCGGATCGGGTGCGGGCGAGTCGGGCGCCGCCTGCGCGGCCCCCCGGGTGACGGATGCCATCGGAATTCCCCCCGGAGTCAATGGAGTCGGGCCCGGATCGGTGCGGTCGAGCGGGCTCGCCTCAACCATGACAGCCTTCTTGGACTCGGTCAATTCTTCATCCAGGCCAACCATTCGACCTGGTCAACGTTTGATCCTGGTACAGTGCCCCCATGGCGACCCGCACCGGCATGGACTTCGGCCGTGACATCGACGTCGACGCGCTCCCGCTGCGCGAGCGCAAGAAGGCCCAGACCGGCATCCGGATCTGGCGCACCGCCATCGCCCTGTTCGCCGAGCGCGGCTTCGACCAGGTCTCGGTGGCCGAGATCGCGGCCGCCGCCGAGGTGTCCAAGATGACCGTCTTCAACTACTTCCCCACCAAGGAAGACCTGGTCATGGGCCCGATGGAGCAGCACCTCGACGAGCCGGCCGAGGTGGTGCGCGAGCGCACCCCGGGCACCTCGGCAGTGGCGGCGCTGCGCGGGCGGTACCTGTCCGCGCTCGAACGGTTCGACCCGGCCACCGGTCTGAGCGACCAGCAGGTCGTCCTGGACGTGGTCCGGCTGATCCACCACACCCCGGCCCTGCTGCTGCGCGCCACCGCCGGCTTCGACCACCGGGCGCAGTCCCTGCTGTCGGCCGAACTCCTCGCCCAGGACCCGGCCCGCGACGAGCTCACCGCACGGATCGCCGCCGCCCAGCTGCTGGCCGCCCAACTGGCCCTGACCAGCGAGAACCAGCGCCGGATGCTGGCCGGAGAGTGCGCCGCGGACGCCCTGCCCGGGGCCCTCGACCGGGCCCGGCGTGCCTTCGGCCTGGTCGAGAACGGCCTCGGCGACTACTGCGCGAACCCCGCCTGAGAGAGTGGGCGCACCACGACCGACCGGAGGTGCGCATGGACCAGCCGCTGCTCACGCGGGACCGCTCCGCCCTGCCCGCGCAGGCCGAGGGCCTCGCCGCGTACGTCGGCGAGGACGGCGTCGCGGTCCTTGAGTTCGACCGCCCGCACCGCCGCAACGCGGTGACCCTGGCGATCTGGCAGGCACTGCCCAAGGTGCTGGAGCAGCTGGCCGGCCACGAGGGCGTCCGCGTCCTGCTGCTCACCGGCGCCGGCAACACCTTCAGCGCGGGCGCGGACATCGCCGAACTCTCCGAGGTGTACGGCGATCCGGAGCGCGCGGAGGCCTACCACGCGACCAACGTCGCCGCCGAGGAGGCGCTGGCCGCCTTCCCGCACCCGACCCTCGCCGTGGTGCACGGCGCCTGCGTGGGCGGCGGCTGCCAGCTCGCCGTCGCCTGCGACCTGCGCTTCGTCGCCGAGGACGCCCGGCTGGGGATCACCCCGGCCAAGCTCGGCGTGGTCTACTCGGCGGTGCCGACCGTACGGCTGGCCCGGCTGATCGGCCCGGCCCGGGCCAAGTACCTGCTGTTCTCCGGGGAGTTGGTGACCGGCCGGGACGCGCTGCCGCTGGGCCTGGCCGAACGCGTCCTGCCGGACGCCGAACTGGACGCCGCCGCCCTGGAGTTCGCCCGGCTGCTGACCCGGCGCTCGACCCACACCATCGGCGCGGCCAAGGCCGTGCTGGACGCCCCGCCGGAGCGGGCGGCCGAGGTCCTGGCGCCCTGGCTGCTCCGCTCCCGGGAAGGCTCGGACGTCCGCGAGGGCCTGGCCGCCTTCCTGGAGGGCCGCCCGGCCCGCTTCTGAGCCCGATCCGCTGAGGCCCGCGGCCCACCGGGCCGGTCGGGCCCGCCCGGCCTCAGCGGATCGGCATGCCCGAGATCGCCCGGGCGATCACCAGCCGCTGGATCTCGCTGGTCCCCTCGAAGACCGAGTAGATCGCGCTGTCCCGGTGCATCCGCTCCACCGGGTACTCCCGGGTGAACCCGTTGCCACCGAGGATCTGCATCGCCTGCGCGGTCACGTACTTGGCGGTCTCGCCCGCGTAGAGCTTGGACATCGAGCCCTCGGCCGCGGTGAACGGCTGGTTGTTGACCGCCATCCACGAGGCCCGCCACACCAGCAGCCGGGCCGCGTCGATCCGGGTCTTCATGTCGGCGAGCTGGAAGGCCACACCCTGGTTGTCGATGATCGGCCGGCCGAACTGCTCACGGGTCTTGGCGTAGTCCAGCGCCACCTCGTACGCGGCCCGGGCGATGCCGATCGCCTGCGCGCCGACGGCCGGGCGGGAGGCCTCGAAGGTCGCCATCGCCGCGTTGCCCTTGCCGCCGGGCCGCTTGACGCCCTCGCGGGCCCGGGCGAGGCGCTCGTCCAGCTTCTCCTTGCCGCCGAGCAGGCAGCTGCCGGGCACCCGGACGCCGTCCAGCACCACCTCGGCGGTGTGCGAGGCGCGGATGCCGTGCTTCTTGAACTTCTGGCCCTGGCTCAGCCCCGGGGTGCCCGGCGGGACGACGAAGGAGGCCTGGCCCTTGGCTCCCAGCTCCGGGTCGACGGTGGCGACCACCACGTGGACGGCGGCGATCCCGCCGTTGGTGGCCCAGGTCTTGGTGCCGTTCAGCACCCACTCGTCCTTGGCCTCGTCGTAGACCGCCCGGGTGCGCAGCGCCGAGACGTCGGAGCCGGCGTCCGGCTCGGAGGAGCAGAAGGCGGCCACCTTGACGTCCTCGGGGGTGCCGAACATCTGCGGGGTCCAGGTGCCGATCTGCTCGTCGGTGCCGTTGGCCAGCACCGCCACGGCGGCCAGGGTGGTGCCGACGATGGACAGCCCGATGCCCGCGTCGCCCCAGAACAGTTCCTCCATGGCGATCGGGATGCCGACGCCGGAGGGGTCGAAGAACTGCTGGGCGTAGAAGTCCAGCGAGTAGATGCCCAGCTTGGCGGCCTCCTGGATGATCGGCCAGGGGGTCTCCTCGCGCTCGTCCCACTCGGCCGCGACCGGTCGCATCACGTCGGCGGCGAAGCCGTGCAGCCAGTCGCGTACGGCGAGCTGGTCCGCGCCCGGGTCCAGCGAGAACGTGCTGCTCATGGTGCTGCCTCCGAAGACGTGTGCGGCCGACCAGGGTGTTACCGGGGGTAACATCGTCGGAGTCTGCTACTGATTGGTAACCGGTGTCAACGCCCAGGCAGACCGGACCGACCCCGACCCCGAGGAGCAGCGCATGTCCCGAGAGCCCCGCCGCGAGCAGCTGCTCAACGCCGCCGACCGGGTCATCCAGCGCGAGGGGCCGGGCGCCAGCATGAACGCCATCGCCGCCGAGGCCGGCATCACCAAGCCGATCCTCTACCGCCACTTCGGCGACCGGAACGGCCTGATCCGCGCCCTGACCGAGCGGCACACCAGCGGCCTGCTGGCCGCCGTCCGGGCCGCCCTCGCCGAGCCGCTGGAGCGCCGCGACCGGGTCGAGCACGTGCTGGACACCTACCTCGCCGGGATCGAGGCCCGCCCGCAGGTCTACCGGCTGCTCACCCACCCCGAGCCGGGCGACCCGAGCGGCGCCGGCAACGCCCTCGCCCCCGCGCTCAAGCAGATCGCCGAGGAGATCACCCGGGCCGTGCAGAGCCAGGTCGACCTCGGCGCCGACCGCGACCTGCTCGCCGAAGCCTGGGGCCGGGGCATCACCGGCATGGTGCTGGCCGCCGGGGACTGGTGGCTGGAGACCAAGCCCTGCTCGCGCACCCGGATGGTGCAGGCGCTGGCCGACCTGCTCTGGGGGCGACTGGCCGCCGCCGCGGACCTGCCGACCGCCGTCCTGCCCCCGGCCCCCGAGCCCTCCGCGAGCTGACCCCTCCGCGAGCTGACCCCTCCGCGCGCCGGGACCGCGCCGACCGAGACCTGGGCCGACCGAGACCTGGGCCGACCGAAGACCTGGGCCGGCCGGTCCCTGCGCCGACCGGTCCCTCCGCGCGCCGGGCCCCCGCCGGTCGGGACCCGCGCGCGGGCCGATCCCTTCCGCCCGCCCAACTCTTGTGCCGCGTACGGCGGTCCGGGCATCATCGGGCCCCCACCCCCCGCCGTGCGAGGTCCCCGATGCGCCTGCGCCGCACCACCGCCGCCCTGCTGCTCGCCGCCACCGCCGCCCTCGCCCCCGCCGCCACGCCGGCCTCGGCCCACGGCGGGCCGCCGGACCGCTTCCCCACCGGCACCGCCACCGCCGCCGACGGCCGCACCGCCCTGACCGACGCCCAGGGCCGCCACCTCCGGCTGCGCGGCTTCAACCTCGACAAGTACGCCGAGGCCACGCCGGCCGACCTCGACTCCCTCGCCGCCCAGGGCTTCACCCTGGTCCGGCTGCCGGTCTCCTGGTCCAGGCTGGAACCCCGGCGCGGCCGGCTCGACCCCACCGAACTGCACCGCCTCCAACGGCTCCTCGACCGGGCCGACCACCTGGGCCTGCTGGTCCTGGTCGACTTCCACCAGGACGTCTACGGGCAGAAGTTCCTCGGCGGCACGGGCGGCATCCCCGCCTGGGCCACCCGGGACGACGGCCTGCCCTTCACCCCGGACCCGGACGACTGGTTCGCCGGCTACTTCCAGCCCGCCGTCCAGGCCGCCTTCCGCCACCTCTACGACGACCCCGACCTGCGCTCCTGGCAGGCCGACTTCTACACCCGCCTCGCCCGCGAACTACGCGGCCACCGATCGCTGTTGGGCTACGACCTGTTCAACGAGCCGTTCGGCCCGGTGGACGGCGACCCGCGCGATCCGGCCGTGCTGGCCGCCGCCTCCGCCGCCCTGGAGCAGGACCGGCTCCCCGGCATGTACCGCCGTCTGATCGCCGCCGTCCGCCAAGCCGACTCCCGCGCCTGGCTGTTCGTGGAACCGACGGTGCTGGTCGGCCAGGGCGTGCCAACCCGGCTGCCCGGCTTCGCCGACCCGCGCTCCGGCGCACCCCGGCTCGGCTACGCACCGCACTTCTACGACACCGCCGTCGAGAACGGCGCCGACTGGGACCCGGCCGACGGCTTCGTGGAGCAGTACACCGCCGCGATCACCGGATACCCGGCCGCCCACCGGCTGCCCGTCCTGGTCGGCGAGTGGGGCCCGCCGAACTCCCGCACCCCGGGCAACTCCGAGCTGGTCCGCCGCCAGGTCGCCGCGATGGACGGCTTCGCCGAGGGCTGGACGATGTGGTACTGGTGCCGGGGCGACGGCGGCTACTGCGCGCTCGGCCCGTCCGGGCGCCCCGCCCCCGGCGACGAACCCGCCTTCGGCCCCTACCCGGTGGCCGTCGCCGGCACCGACGTCCGCGCCGACGCCCGGACCGTCCGCTGGCGCGCCGACGGCACCGGCCGCGACAGCGAACTCCTGCTGCCCCCGGCCGCGTTCCCGCACGGAGCCCGGGTCAGCGTCTCCCCCGCCGGCGCCCGGGTCGAGGTCGGCCAGCCGACGGGCGGGCGCGCGGGCGCCGTCCGCGTCCGGCTGCCGCACGCCCGCCCGGGCACGACCGTGACGGTCACGCTGCGGTGATCAGGCCAGCCCCCGGCGGGCCAGCAGCGGCCCGGTCTCCGGCGCCCGGCCGACCACCGCGCGGAAGGACTCCAGCGGGTCCCGGCTGAACCCGCGGGCCAGCAGCTCGCGCCGGAACAGCTCGCCGCTCTCCCGCACCGGCCGCCCGTTGCCCTCGAACCACTGCACGGTGTCGGCGTCCAGCACCTCCGACCAGATGTACGCGTAGTACGCCGCGCTGTAGCCGCTGGAGAAGACGTGCTGGAAGTACCCCGTCCGGTAGCGCGGCGGGATCGCGTCCACCGCGATCCCGGCCGCGGCGAGCGCCCGCGCCTCGAACTCCTCGGCGTCCGGGATCTCCTCGCCCCGCGGCACGGTGTGCCAGGCCCAGTCCAGCAGGGTGGCCGCCAGGTACTCCACCGTCCGGAAACCCTGCCCGAAGCCCTCGGCCGCCGTCATCCGCTCGACCAGCTCGGCCGGCAGCGGCTCCCCGGTCTCGTGGTGGCGGGCGTAGTTGGCCAGCACCTCGGGCCGGGTCATCCACATCTCGTTGACCTGCGAGGGGAACTCCACGAAGTCCCGGGGCACCGAGGTGCCCGAGAACAGCGGGTAGCGCACGTCCGAGAACAGCCCGTGCAGCGCGTGCCCGAACTCGTGGAAGAGCGTGCGCACCTCGTCCCAGTCCAGCAGCGCCGGCTCGCCGGGCGCCGGGCGCGGCACGTTGAGGTTGTTCAGCACCACCGGCCGCTTCCCCGTCAGCCGGGACTGCTCCACCAGCGCGTCCATCCAGGCCCCGCCGCGCTTGGACGCCCGGGCGTGGAAGTCGCCGATGAACAGGCCCAGCGGGCTGCCGTCCTCTTCGAACACCTCGAAGACCCGCGCGTCCGGGTGGTGCGCCGTCAGGTCCGGCCGCTCGGTGAAGCTCAGCCCGTACGCCAGGTTCGCGGCGAAGAACACGCCGTCCCGCAGCACCCGCTCCAGCTCGAAGTACGGGCGCAGCGCCGCCGCGTCCACCTGGTAGGAGCGCCGGCGGACCTGCTCCGAGTAGTACGCCCAGTCGTGCGCGGCGATCTCCTCGATCCCGTCCGCCGCCGCCACCCGGGCCAGCTCCTCGGCCTCCCGCCGGGCCATCGCCACGGCCGGGCCGACCAGCCGGGACAGCAGCCCGGAGACCGCCTCGACGGTGCCGGCCGTCTCGTCCGCCACCACGTACGCGGCGTGGCTCGGGTACCCCAGCAGCGCGGCCCGCTCGGCGCGCAGCCCGGCCATCCGGATGGCCAGCGGGCCGTTCGCCTCGATGCCCCGGCCGAGCGAGGCGGCCATCAGCCGCTCGCGCACCGAGCGGTCGGTGAGCTGGTCCAGCTCGGCCTGACCGGAGGTGTTCCGCACGCTCAGCACGTACTTCCCCGGGTGGCCGAGCACCCGGGCGTTCTCGGCCGCCCCGGCGATCGCGTCCTCGGGCAGGCCGGCCAGCTCCTCGGCGGAGTCCAGGACCAGCGCGGCGGCCCGGGTCCCGGCGTTCACGTTCTGCTGGAACGTGGTGCCGAGCCGGGCGAGTTCGGCGTTCAGCTCGCGCAGCCGGGCCTGCTCGGCCTCGCCCAGGCGGGCGCCGGAGCGCACGAAGGCGGTGTAGCGGCGTTCCAGCAGGCGCAGCGACTCCGGGTCCAGGCCGAGCTCGGCGCGCTCCTCGTGGAGCGCCTCGATCCGGGCGAACAGCGCGAGGTCGAGGTGGATCGCGTCGTGGTGGGCGGCGAGCAGCGGGCTCACCTTCGCCTCCACCTCGTCCAGGGCGTCGGTGGTGTCGGAGGAGGACTGGTTGCGGAACACCGCGTCCACCCGGGCGAGCAGCTCGCCGGAGCGCTCCAGGGCCACCAGGGTGTTCTCGAAGGTCGGCCGGTCCGGGTCGGCGGTGATCGCCGCGATCTCGGCCAGCTGCTCGGCCATGCCCCGCTCGTACGCGGGCAGGTAGTGCTCCTCGCGGATCTCGGCGAACGGCGGGAGCTCGTAGGGCAGCCGGCTGGGCTGGAAGAACGGGTTCTCGGTCATTTCGCGAACCCTACGCCGTGTCACCCGTACTGCCCACGTGCTTTACCACCCGCGGGTGGACCGCCGGCGGACCCACCGGTCGACCGCCGCCGTGACCGCCACCGCACCCGGTGGTGAACCGCCGCCGGACCCGCCGGTCAACCGTTGTCGTACCCACCGGTTAACGTCGACGGCGCGGACCCGTCGGTCGCGGGCCGCGGCAGGTCCGCCGCCCGGGGGCCCGCACCCGGTACCCGTCCCGCACGCCCGACCGCGCGCCGAGAGGAGCAGCCCCCGTGGCCCCCAGGACCGCCCTCGCGCCCGACCCGCACGGCCCCGGCGGCCGGCTCCAGCCGCTGGACGACGCGGGCGCCCCGCTCGGCCCGCCGGAGGCCGTCCGCGACCTCGCCGCCGCCGTCGCCGCCCGGGAGGCCGCCGACCGCCCCCGGTGGGTGTGGGCCGCCGCCGACTCCGGGTACGCCCCGCTGCTGCCGCGGCTGCCCGACCGGCTCGCCCGGTGCCACGACCTGCGGCTGGTCGAGTCGCTGCTGCTGGCGCACGAGGGCCGGTTCGGCGCGCCGCGCTCGCTCGGCGCCGCCTGGTGCCGACTGCGCGGTCTGCCCGTGCCGGAGGACCTGCCCGAGCCCGGCCTCGCCGAGGCGGACGGCGGCCAGGACACCCTCTTCGCCCCCGACCGGCTGCAACTGCCGCCCGGCGCCGACCCGCTGGCGGCCGTGGTCGCCGTCCACGCCGAGCAGCAGCGCCGGATCGCCGCCATCGCCGACCCGGGCGCCCGGCAGCGGTTCCGGCTGCTGGTGGCCGCCGAGTCGGCCGGCGCCCTGGTGGCCGCCGAGATCGCCCACGACGGCCTGCCCTGGCGCTCCGACGTCCACGACCGGCTGCTGACCGAGCTGCTCGGCCCCCGCCCGGCCGTCCCCGGCACCCAGCCGAGGGTCCTCGCCGAACTCGCCGTCGAACTCCAACGGGCGCTCGGCGGCAAGCCGTTCAACCCCGACTCGCACACCCAGGTGCTGCGCGCCTTCGCCGAGGCGGGCGTCCACCTCGGCTCCACCCGCTCCTGGGAGCTCAAGGGCGTCGACCACCCGGCCGCGCGACTGCTGGTCCGCTACAAGGAGCTCTCCCGGATCCACGTCGCGCACGGCTGGGCCTGGCAGGACGCCTGGGCCCGCGGCGGCCGGTTCCGGCCCGAGTACGTGGTCGGCGGCGTGGTCTCCGGCCGCTGGGCCAGCCGGGGCGGCGGCGCCCTCCAGATCCCGCGCATCCTGCGCCGGGCCGTGGTCGCCGACCCGGGCTGGCTGCTGGTGGTCGCCGACGCCGCCCAGTTGGAGCCCCGGGTGCTGGCCGCGCTCTCCGGGGACGCCGGGCTGGCCCGCACCGCGGCCGGCGGGGACCTGTACGAGGCGCTCGCCGCCAACGCCTTCCACGGCGACCGGGACAAGGCCAAGCTCGGCCTGCTCGGCGCCATGTACGGGCAGACCAGCGGCGACGTCGGCCCGCTGCTGAACACCCTGCGCCGGCGCTACCCGGCCGCGATGGGCTACGTCGAGGCCGCCGCCCGCACCGGCGAGGACGGCGGCGTGGTCGCCTCGCGGCTCGGCCGGGCGTGCCCGCCGGCCTCCGCCGCCTTCCTCGACCTCACCGAGGCCGACGGCGCGGGCGAGGACGGCGGGCGCACCGCCCGCGCCCGCGGTCGCTTCACCCGCAACTACGTCATCCAGGCCAGCGCCGCCGACTGGGCCCTCGCCCTGCTCGCGGCGCTGCGCCGGCGGCTGAACGAGCTGCCCGCGGCGAGCCCGGCGGACCGCCCGCACCTCGTGTTCTTCCAGCACGACGAGGTGATCGTGCACACCCCGGCCAACCTGGCCGACGAGGTGGCCGCCACCGTCGCCGCGGCGGCCGACGAGGCCCGCCGGCTGGTGTTCGGCGACACCCCGGTGCGCTTCCCGCTCAGCACGGCGGTGGTGGACTGCTACGCGGACGCCAAGTGACCTCAGCCACCGGTGACCGCGGCGGCCGGGTGACCGGAGCCGCCGGGTGATCAGGACAGCCGGGTGACCGGAGCCGCCGGGTGATCGGTACGGCCGGGTGGTCAGGGCAACCGGGTGGTCAGCGCCGCCCCGTGGTCAGAGCTTCCGGAAGCCGCGCGCGTCCTCCGCCGCCGCGACCACCTCGGCCAGCGGCGCCCCGGTCGAGGCGGTGACGGCGGCGGCCACCGCGCCCTCCACGAACGGCGCGTCCACCAGCTTCACGCCCGGCCGCGGCTCGTCCTCCAGCACCGTCACGGCGGTGAGCACCGAGCTGCCGAGGTCCGGCAGCACGACCACGCCCGCCCCGGCGTCGGCCCGCGCGACCGCCCCGGCGATCAGGTCGTAGCTGGTGCCGAGCCCGCCGTCCTCCGTACCGCCCGCGACGACCACCCGCACGCCGTCCGAGGCGAGTTCGCCGAGCAGCTCGCGCAGCCCCTCCGCGAGCCGGGCGCTGTGCGAGACCAGAACAATGCCCACGTTTTCGCTCATGCCGGTGACCCTACGGCCGGAGCCCGCTGCTCCGGGAGAGTGATCCGGATCGCGCGTGTCGCACCCGGTGCCCGGCACCCCCGTCTGGCGTAGCGTCGGGTCAGCAGCGTCCGCCGCCGAAGAGGGAGCGAAGAGCGTTGAAGAAGCTGATCAACACCCCGGAGAGCGTCCTGGAGGACGCGCTGGCCGGAGTCGCCGCCGCCCATCCGGAGCTGACGGTGGACATCCCCAACCGGGTGATCACCCGGGCCGCCCGCCCGGCCGCGCCCAAGGTCGCGCTGGTCTCCGGCGGCGGCTCCGGCCACGAGCCGCTGCACGGCGGCTTCGTCGGCCCCGGCATGCTCGACGCCGCCTGCCCCGGCGAGGTGTTCACCTCGCCCGTCCCGGACCAGATGCTGGCCGCCGCCAAGGCCGTGGAGAGCGGCGCCGGCGTGGTCTTCGTCGTGAAGAACTACACCGGCGACGTGATGAACTTCGAGCTCGCCGCCGAACTCGCGGCCGAGGAGGGCCTGGAGGTCCGCACCGTCCTGGTCAACGACGACGTCGCGGTCGAGGACTCGACCTGGACGGCCGGCCGCCGGGGCACCGGCGCGACCGTGGTGGTCGAGAAGACCGCCGGCGCACTGGCCGAACGCGGCGCCCCGCTGGACGAGGTCGCCGCCCTGGGCGAGCGGGTCAACGCCGCCTCCCGCTCCTTCGCGATCGCGCTCACCGCCGCCACCGTCCCGGCCGCCGGCAAGCCCGGCTTCGACCTGCCCGAGGACGAGATCGAGGTCGGCGTCGGCATCCACGGCGAGCCCGGCCGCCGCCGGGAGAAGCTCCGCCCGGCCCGCGAGCTGGCCGCCGAGGTGGTCGAGACCATCCTGACCGACCACCACCTGACCCCGGGCGACGAGGTGATCGCCCTGCTCAACGGCCTCGGCGCGACCCCGCTCCTGGAGCTGTACGTGGTCTACGGCGAGGTCGCCGCCCGGCTCGCCGAGCGCGGCATCACGGTGGCCCGCAGCCTGGTCGGCAACTACGTCACCAGCCTCGACATGGCGGGCTTCTCGCTCACCCTCACCAAGGCCGACGCCCAGGTGCTGGAGCTCTGGGACGCCCCGGTCGACACCCCCGCCCTCAAGCGGGCCTGAGAGGAGGACCCGATGCACTTCGACACCCCGCTCGCCGAGGCCTGGATCCGCGCGATCGCCGCGGCCGTCGAGAAGGAGCAGTCCCGGCTGACGGAGCTGGACTCCGCGATCGGCGACGGCGACCACGGCAGCAACCTCCAGCGCGGCTTCAGCGCGGCCCTGACCGCCCTGGACGGCCTCCAGCCGACCGGCCCCGGCGCCGTCCTCACCAAGACCGGCACCACCCTCATCTCCAAGGTCGGCGGCGCCTCCGGCCCGCTCTACGGCAAGGCCTTCCGCGCCGTCGGCGCCGCCCTGCCCGAACCGGCCGGCCCGGCCGCCGTCGCCGAGGCCCTGTCGGCCGGACTGGACGCCGTCCGCCTGCTCGGCAAGGCCGAACCCGGCGACAAGACCATCGTGGACGCCTGGACCCCGGCCGTCGCCGCCTTCCGCGCCACGGCCGCCACCGGCGCCGGCCTCCCCGAAGCCGCCGCCGCTGCCGCCGACGCCGCCGAACAGGGCGCCCGCGACACCGTCCCCCTCCAGGCCCGCAAGGGCCGCGCCTCCTACCTCGGCGAACGCAGCGTCGGCCACCAGGACCCGGGCGCCACCTCCACCGCGCTCGTCTTCCGCGCCCTCGCGGACGTCACCGCCGCCTGAGCCCCCGCGTCCCGTGCACCCGGTTCCCCGGGCCCCGGCAGGGGCGCGGGGAACCGCCGGAAGCGCGAGCCCCGCTCCCCCCTCAGCCGTCCGTCCGTGCGATCAGCAACAGCAGCGCGTCGTCCCGCAACTCCCCGCCCGTGTGTGCCAGCAGGTCCGCGTAGACCCGCCCCACCGCCGCCTCCAGCTCCCCCTCCGAGCGCGCGGCGCCCCGCACCAGCGGCCCCACCCGCTCCGCCAGCGGGTAGAACTCCCCGCTCTCCCGGTGCCGCGCCTCGATCACCCCGTCCGTGCAGAGCACCAGCACGTCGTCGGCCCCGAACGGCTGCCCCCACGTGGTCGGCTCCCCCGCCGCCAGCCGGCCGAGGCCCAGCGGCACCCACGGATCCGGCGCGTCCAGCACGTGGGCCCGCCCCTCGGCGTCCACCCGGATCGGCGGCACGTGGCCGTACTGCAACAGCTCCATCGCCCCCGGCACCCGGAACTCCGCGAACAGCGCCGTGGTGAACTCCCCGTCCGGCACGTGCCGTTCGACGCTGGCCTCGATCCGCGCCGCGACGCCCCGCAGCCCGGCCTCGTCGTACGCCGCCTCCCGGAAGGCGCCCAGCACCACCGCCGCGGTCTGCACCGCCGCCAGCCCCTTGCCCCGGACGTCCCCGACCGCGACCCGGGTCCCGTGCGGCGTCTCCAGCACCGAGTACAGGTCCCCGCCGATCCGTGAGGCGTCCGCCGCCGACACGTACCGCACCGCGAGCCGCAGCGGTCCCACCGTCGGCCCCGGCAGTTGCAGCAGTGCCCGCTGGGCGGCCTCCGCGACGGAGCTGACGGCCGCGAAGGCCGCCGCGCGCCGCATCCGGATCTTGGCGACCCAGGCCGAGAACAGCGTCAGCACGACGTAGCTGACCATCGCCCCGTACAGGAAGCGGGCATCGTTGATGTTGTCGACCTGGTCGTGGTGGCTGAGCCCGAGCACCGCGAACAGCCCGAGCGAGCAGACCATGATCAGCTCGCCGGGCCTCAGGGTCAGCGCCGCGACGGTCGGCACCACGGTCATCAGCGGGGCGAGGTAGCGGTCCTGGCCGGAGAGGAAGTCCGCGACGGCGACCAGCAGGACCGCCACCAGCGCGGGGCTGGCCCGGCGCCAGAACGGCACGTCCTGGAGGTCGGCGGCGAGCAGGGCGCCGCGCTGCCGGTCCGGCGGCAGTCCGGCTGCCGTGGGAGCCGAGGGAGACTGGGCGCGGCGGAGCGGAAACACATACCGAACATAAGGGACGATCACGGCGGCGGCCCGACCGGCCCCGGCCCCGCCGGCGCGGACGACGCGGACGACGCGGACCACCCCTACCCCACCCGAGTCCGGAATACCCCGAGGGGGTATTGTGTTGAGAAGAGTCACAGCCAGCGCCGCGCCCGGGCCGACCGCCCCGGACCGCCCGACCTCCCGGAGGCCCCAGATGTCCAGCACCATCACCTACACCGTGTCCGGCATGAGCTGCGGCCACTGCGAGAAGGCCATCAGCGCGGAGGTCTCCGCCCTGGCCGGAGTCACCGAGGTCACCGCCGACGCCACCGCCGGCACCGTGACGATCTCCTCCGCCGCCCCGTTGGACGAGGAGCAGGTGCGCGCCGCGATCGACGAGGCCGGCTACGAGCTGGTCGGCCGCAGCGCCTGAACCACCCGGCACGGCGGGGGCCTCCCCGGGGCGCCCCCGCCGTGCACCCGCACCAAGGAGCTGATCCGCATGAGCACGTCCGCCCCGGACGTCGGGGCCCGGGACCGGGTCGAGCTGTCCATCGGCGGGATGACCTGCGCCTCGTGCGCGGCCCGGATCGAGAAGAAGCTCAACCGGCTGGACGGCGTCGAGGCCACCGTGAACTTCGCCACCGAGAAGGCCCGGGTCGACTTCGGCCCCGGGACCACGGTCGAGGACCTGATCGCCACGGTCGAGCGCACCGGCTACTCCGCCGAGCTCCCCCCGGCCCCGGCCCCCACCGCCCCCGAGCCCGAGCGGCCCGCACGGTCCGAGCACCCCGACCCCCTCCGGGACCGGCTGCTGATCAGCACCGTCCTCAGCGTCCCGGTGGTCCTGCTGTCGATGGTCCCGGCCCTCCAGTTCACCGACTGGCAGTGGCTGGCCTTCGCGCTCACCGGCCCGGTCGTCGTCTACGGCGGCCTGCCCTTCCACCGCGCCGCCTGGACCAACCTCCGGCACGGCGCCGCGACGATGGACACCCTGGTCTCGCTCGGCACCCTGGCCGCCTTCGGCTGGTCCTGCTGGGCCCTGTTCGGGGGCCACGCCGGCCGGCCGGGGATGCACCACGACTTCACGCTGTCCGTCGGCGACACCGACGCCTCCACCACGCTCTACCTGGAGACCGCCGCCGCCGTCACCGTGCTGATCCTGCTCGGCCGCCACCTGGAGGCCCGCTCCAAGCGCCGGGCCGGGGCCGCACTGCACGCCCTGCTCGACCTCGGCGCCAAGGACGTCGCCGTCCTCCAGGCCGGCCGGGAGGTCCGGCTTCCGGTGGACCGGCTGGCCGTCGGCACCCGCTTCGTCGTCCGCCCCGGCGAGACGATCGCCACCGACGGCGTGGTGGTCGAGGGCGGCTCCGCCGTGGACGCCTCGATGCTGACCGGCGAGTCCGTCCCGGTCGAGGTCGCCGTCGGCGACGAGGTCACCGGCGCCACCGTCAACGCGGGCGGCCGGCTGGTGGTCGAGGCCACCCGGGTCGGCGCGGACACCCGGCTGGCCCGGATGGCCAAGCTGGTCGAGGAGGCCCAGAACGGCAAGGCCGCCGCCCAGCGGCTGGCCGACCGGATCTCCGCCGTCTTCGTCCCGGCCGTCATCCTGATCGCCCTGGCCACCCTGGTGGTCTGGCTGCTGACCACCGGCAGCCCCACCGGGGCCTTCACGGCGGCCGTGGCCGTGCTGATCATCGCCTGCCCATGCGCCCTGGGCCTGGCCACCCCGACCGCGCTCATGGTTGGCACCGGCCGCGGCGCCCAGCTCGGCATCCTGATCAAGGGCCCGGAGGTCCTGGAGACCACCCGCGCGGTGGACACCGTCGTCCTGGACAAGACCGGCACCGTCACCACCGGCCGGATGGCCCTGCTCGCCGTCCACACCGCCGAGGGCGTGGATGGCGCCGAGGCACTGCGCCTGGCCGGCGCCGTCGAGCACGCCTCCGAGCACCCGATCGCCCGGGCGATCGCCGAGGCCGCCGCCGAGGCCGGCGACCTGCCCGCCGTCACGGACTTCCGCGGCATCCCCGGACGGGGCGTGGAGGGGGTCGTGGCGGGCCGCACGGTGGTCGCCGGGCACGAGGCCCTGCTGGCGGGGCGCGGGCAGCACCTGCCGCCCTCCCTGGCCCGTGCCAAGGCCGCCGCCGAGGCGGCCGGCCGCACCGCGGTCGCGGTCGGCTGGGACGGCGAGGCGCGGGCGGTCCTGGAGGTCGCCGACGCGGTCAAGCCGACCAGCGCCGAGGCCGTCGGCAGGCTGCGGGCCCTGGGCCTGACCCCGGTGCTGCTGACCGGCGACAACCGGGCGGTGGCCGAGGCCGTCGCCGCCGAGGTCGGCATCGCCGCACCGGACGTGATCGCCGAGGTGCTCCCCGAGGACAAGGTCGCCACCGTCAAGCGCCTCCAGGCCGAGGGCAGGGTCGTGGCGATGGTCGGCGACGGCGTCAACGACGCCGCCGCGCTCGCCCAGGCCGACCTGGGCCTGGCGATGGGCACCGGCACCGACGCCGCCATCGAGGCCGGCGACCTCACCCTGGTCCGCGGCGACCTGCGTTCGGCGGCCGACGCCATCCGGCTCTCCCGCCGCACCCTCGCCACCATCAAGGGCAACCTGTTCTGGGCCTTCGGCTACAACGTGGCGGCGATCCCGCTGGCCGCCGCCGGCCTGCTCAATCCGGTGATCGCCGGGGCCGCGATGGCCTTCTCCTCGGTCTTCGTGGTCACCAACAGCCTGCGGCTGCGCCGCTTCCGGCCGGCCTGAGGCCGGCCGGCGCGAGGGCCCCGGACCGGCACGGCGGGCTCCCGGGGCCCTCGCCGCGAGCCGGCGCGGCGCCTCAACGCCCCAGCAGCTCCCCGCCGTTGCAGTGCAGGATCTCGCCGGTGATGAACCCGGCCTCGGGCGAGGCCAGGAAGTGCACCGCCGCCGCGACCTCGCCGGACTCGCCGATCCGCCCGAGCAGGGTGCGGGCCGCCCGCCGGGAGACCTCGGCCTCGTCCAGCCGGGGCCCGAAGAACTCGGTGCCCGCGACCGTGCCCGGCGCGACGATGTTGGCGGTGATCCCCGAGGTGCCCAACTGGGCGGCCAGGAAGTGGTTCCAGGCGTGCAGCGAGGCCTTCGCCGCACCGTAGGAGCCGGCCCCGCGCAGGGCGGCGATGGAGCTGAGGGTGACCACCCGGCCGGAGCCCGGGGTGAGCCGGTCGCGGACCGACTCGGTGAGCAGCACCGCCGTCAGCACGTTGCGCTCGAAGTCGCCGCGCCAGCGCGCCAGCAGGGCGTGCGGCCCGCCGCCGACCACGGTCTCCCGGCTGCCGGCGTTGTTGACCAGGACGTCGATCCGTTCGGGCAGCCGGGGGAGCGCGGCTTCGACGGCGTCCGGGTCGGCGAGGTCGCACACCAGCGGGGTGACGGTCGGCCCGAGGCCGGCCACGGCCTCCTCCAGGACCTCCCGGCGCCGGCCCACGATCACCACGTGGTCGCCGGCCTCGACGAACCGCCGCGTGACTTCGTACCCGATTCCCGTGCCACCGCCGGTGACGACGACGTTCCTGGCCATCTGCCCACTCCCTCCCCAGTTCCGCCGTCGCGCGGCGAATGTGCGCGACGGTCCGTACCGGAATGCCACGATTCCTATCACGCTCGGTTGTCGTGACTGCGGGGAGGGTGACGCCCCGCCGCGGCGAACGTGTGGTATGAGCGCGGAACGACGCGCACACGGAGCGTGGCGAGAGGCAGGTCACACCCCCCGGGCGTAACTTCTCGCACCCTGATACGTCTTAGGTTGGTAGTGCGGCAGTTTTTCCGATGGGCGGGGACACACGAACGGCAACGTGTCCCCGCGCTTCCAGCGGGCTGTCGCCGACGGGGCTCCGGCGGGCCCCGGGAACGGTCGTCGACCTTGACGGCCTTCGCGCACGACGCCGGGGTTCCGGCGGGCCGGGGACGCTTTGAGCGGCCGTCTCCGGCGCGGCCGACCCCGGAGTCGTGCGCCGTACGGTTCCGTCCCCGTGCGGGCCCCTCGGGGCCCGCCACCGGGACGCGAAGGGGCCCGGCCGCTCGATGGCGGCCGGGCCCCTCTCAGCTTCCGCGCGGGCCGGTGGTCGGCTCCGCTCCGGTCAGCGGGCGTCCAGCGGGACGTAGTCGCGGATCGCGGTGCCGGTGTAGATCTGGCGCGGACGGCCGATCCGGCTGGTCGGGTCGTTGATCATCTCGTGCCAGTGGGCGATCCAGCCCGGCAGCCGGCCGAGGGCGAACAGCACGGTGAACATGCTGGTCGGGAAGCCCATGGCGCGGTAGATCAGGCCGGTGTAGAAGTCCACGTTCGGGTACAGCTTGCGCGAGACGAAGAAGTCGTCCTTGAGGGCGTGCTCCTCCAGCTTGAGCGCGATGTCGAGCAGCTCGTCGCTCTTGCCGAGCTGGCCGAGCACCTCGTGCGCGAGCAGCTTCACCTGGGCGGCGCGCGGGTCGAACGCCTTGTAGACCCGGTGGCCGAAGCCCATCAGCTTGACGCCGGCTTCCTTGTTCTTCACCTTCGTGATGAAGGCGTCGACGTCGCCGCCGTCCTTCTGGATGCTCTCCAGCATCTCCAGCACGGCCTGGTTGGCGCCGCCGTGCAGCGGGCCCCACAGGGCCGAGATGCCGGCCGAGATCGAGGCGAACAGGTTGGCGTGGCTGGAGCCGACCAGGCGCACGGTGGAGGTCGAGCAGTTCTGCTCGTGGTCCGCGTGCAGGATGAGCAGCTTGTCCAGCGCGTTGACGACGACCGGGTTGAGCTCGTAGTCCTCGGCGGGGACGGCGAAGGTCATCCGCAGGAAGTTCTCGACGTAGCTCAGGTCGTTGCGCGGGTAGACGAAGGGCTGGCCCATCGCCTTCTTGTACGCGTACGCGGCGATCGTCGGCAGCTTGGCGAGCAAGCGGACGGTCGACAGGTGGCGCTGGCCCGCGTCGAACGGGTTGTGGCTCTCCGGGTAGAACGTGGACAGCGCGCCGACCACCGAGGACAGCATCGCCATCGGGTGGGCGTCCCGCGGGAAGCCCTGGAAGAAGCGCTTGACGTCCTCGTGCAGCAGGGTGTGCTGGGTGATCTCGCGGTTGAACTCCGCCAGCTGGTCCGCGTTGGGCAGCTCGCCGTTGATCAGGAGGTACGCGGTCTCGATGAAGCCGCCATCGGAGGCAAGCTGCTCGATCGGGTAGCCGCGGTACCGCAGGATGCCGTTGTCACCGTCCACGAAGGTGATCGCGGACTTGTACGCGGCGGTGTTACCGAAGCCGTTGTCCAGGGTGACCAGGCCGGTCTGCGGGAGCAGCTTCGAGATGTCGAAGCCGGAGTTGCCCGCAGTGCTCTCGACGACGGGGTACTCGTACTCGCCGTCCTGGTACCGCAGTACTACCGAGTTGTCGCTCACGTCTTCCTCACCGACGAAATGAATCCTCTTCCAAGGTGCCCTGACTGCCTCTACCATCCCCCATCCGGAGGACAGTCGCGCACCCGGGGTGGCCCGACAGGGCCCTGCCCTACAAAACCTGCCGCCGCAGCCGGTACGAACCGGACAAGATCGGCACCCACCCTAGGTTCTGCCGTAAATCTCTTCACGTCAAGAGAACATTAGAGGCAACCATCGCGTTGGATAATCATCCAGCTGTCAGCCGGTGGTCGAGCGCGGTATGCCTCCGACCTGCGCTGACGGCCCGGACGGCCTGTCCGATCGCCTTGCGTGACCCCACCAGCACCACGAGTTTCCTGGCCCTGGTCACAGCGGTGTAGAGCAGGTTCCGCTGGAGCATCGTCCAAGCGGACATGGTGACGGGAATCACCACGACCGGGTACTCGCTGCCCTGCGAGCGGTGGATCGTCACCGCGTACGCGTGGGCCAGCTCGTCCAGTTCGTCGAAGTCGTACTCCACCTCCTCGTCCTCGTCGGTGAGCACCGTCAGCCGCTGGTCGTCGGCGCTGAGCGCGGTCACCACTCCCACTGTGCCGTTGAAGACGCCGTTCCGCCCCTTGTCGTAGTTGTTGCGGACCTGGGTGACCTTGTCCCCGACCCGGAACGTACGGCCGCCGGAGCGGCGTTCGGCCAGCCCCTCCCGGGCCGGCGTCACCGCCGCCTGGAGCAGCGTGTTCAGGTTCCCCGCCCCGGCCGGGCCACGGTGCATCGGCGCCAGCACCTGCACGTCCCGGCGCGGGTCGTAGCCGAACTTCCGCGGGATCCGGCGCGCCACCACGTCCACCGTCAGCCCGGCCGCCCGCTCCGCGTCGTCCTCGGCGAACAGGAAGAAGTCCGCCAGACCGTCCGTCAGCGGCGGCCGGCCCTCGTTGATCCGGTGCGCGTTGGTCACCACCCCGGACTGCTGCGCCTGCCGGAAGATCCTGGTCAGCCGCACCGACGGGATCGGCCCGCCCTCGGCCAGCAGGTCCCGCAGCACCTCCCCCGCGCCGACCGAGGGCAGCTGGTCCACGTCCCCCACGAACAACAGGTGCGCGCCCATCGGTACCGCCTTGACCAGCTTGTTCGCCAGGATCAGGTCCAGCATGGAGGCCTCGTCGACCACCACCAGGTCCGCGTCCAACGGCCGGTCCCGGTCGTACGCCGCGTCCCCGCCCGGCTTCAGCTCCAGCAGCCGGTGCACCGTCGAGGCCTCCATCCCGGTCAGCTCCGACAGCCGCTTCGCCGCCCGGCCGGTCGGCGCCGCCAGCACCACCTTCGCCCGCTTCGCCAGCGCCAGCGTCACGATCGACTTCACCGTGAACGACTTGCCGCAGCCCGGACCGCCCGTCAGCACCGCGACCTTCTCGGTCAGCGCAAGCCGCACCGACTGCTCCTGCTCCGGCGCCAGCTCGGCCCCGGTCCGCTTCGCCAGCCACTCCAGCGCGACCGGCCAGTCCACGCTCCCGAACCACGGCATCCGGTCCTCCTCCGAACGCAGCAGCCGCAGCAACTGGTTGGCGAGCGAGATCTCCGCGCGGTGGAACGGCACCAGGTACACGGCGGTGAGCGGCTCGCCGCCGTCCCCCGGGACCGCCTCGCGCACCACACCCTCGGCCGCCACCAGCTCCGCCAGGCAGTCGATCACCAGCCCGACGTCCACCTGGAGCAGCTTCACCCCGTCCGCGATCAGCCGCTCCTCCGGCAGGAAGCAGTGCCCCTGGTCGGTGCTCTGCGACAGCGCGTACTGGAGGCCGGCCTTCACCCGCTCCGGGCTGTCGTGCGGGATGCCCACCGCCTGGGCGATCCGGTCCGCGGTCAGGAAGCCGATGCCCCACACGTCCGACGCCAGCCGGTAGGGCTCGTTCCGCACGACGCCGATGGAGCCGTCGCCGTACTGCTTGTAGATTCGCACAGCCAGCGAGGTGGACACCCCGACCCCCTGGAGGAAGACCATCACCTCCTTGATGGCCTTCTGCTCCTCCCAGGCCGCCGCGATCTTCTTGGTGCGCTTCGGCCCCAGCCCGGGCACCTCGATCAGGCGGCCCGGCTCGTTCTCGATCACCTCCA
Organism: Kitasatospora sp. NPDC034533; assembly: GCF_055575155.1. NCBI lineage: Bacteria > Bacillati > Actinomycetota > Actinomycetes > Kitasatosporales > Streptomycetaceae > Kitasatospora > Kitasatospora sp. NPDC034533. The sequence goes on along the minus strand of NZ_JBVITE010000049.1, from coordinate 1,667 downwards.
GGGTGTCCACCCCGAAGCGCTCCACGATCCGCTCGGCGAACCGCGGCCCGATCCCCTTGATCAGCCCCGAGCCCAGGTACCGCTGGATGCCCTGGACGGTGGCCGGCAGCACCGTGGTGTAGTTCTCCACCGTGAACTGCCGCCCGTACTGCGGGTGCGACCCCCAGCGTCCGTGCAGCCGCAGCGACTCGCCGACCTGGGCCCCCAGCAGCGCGCCGACCACCGTCAGCAGGTCGTTCCCGCCCCGGCCGGTGTCCACCCGGGCCACCGTGTAGCCGGTCTCCTCGTTGGCGTACGTGATCCGCTCCAGCACGCCCTCGACCTGCGCCAGTTGGCGCGGCACCTGCTGTCCGGACGGCGCCGTCTGCCTGCTCACCGGACCCCCTTCGACCGGTACGGGTGGAACATTCCGCTACGCACCGTACCGCCCGTCCCCGACAGCCCCGCCCGCCCCGGTTCCGGGGCTCCTGCCGTGCACCGCACCCGCCGAGGTGCCAGGCTGGGAGGCACCGAGGGGGGCCCGTCGTCGACCGCGCCCGCCCGGGCCCCGTCCGAGGAGCAGTGCCGCCATGCTCAACACCGCCTTCCGCCCCGGTTCTCCGGTCTGGCTCGACCTGAGCAGCCCGGACTCCCGGACGTCCGTCGACTTCTACACCGCACTGTTCGGCTGGACCTTCGACTCGGCCGGCCCCGACGCCGGCGGGTACGGCTTCTTCCAGCTCGACGGCCGGACCGTCGCCGCCCTCGGCCCGCTCCCGGACGAGGACGCCTCCCCCGGCTGGACGCTCTACTTCGCCACCGAGGACGCCGACCGCACCACGAGGCTGGTCGAACAGGCCGGCGGCCGCGTCCGGTTCGCCCCCTTCGACGTCTTCACCGCGGGCCGGCTGGCCGGCTACACCGACCCGACCGGCGCGGACTTCGCCGTCTGGCAGCCCCGTGACACCCGCGGCCTGGACATGGTCACCGAGGAGGGCAGCCTCTGCTGGACGGAGTGCTACAGCGTCGACGCCGAGCGCGCCAAGTCCTTCTACCGCGCCGTCTTCGACTGGCAGGAGCAGGACGTCCCGCTCGGCGAGGTGATGTACACCGTCCTCACCCCGGCCGGCGGCGGCACCGACGACGCCCACGGCGGCATCATGCAGCTCGGCCCGGAACACACCGCACGCGGCACCACCTCGCACTGGCTCCCCTACTTCGAGGTCCCGAACGCCGACGCCAGCCTCGCCATCGCCGCCACGCTCGGCGCGACCGTCCGCATCCCGGCCATGGACGTCCACGGCGTCGGCCGGCTGGCCCAGCTGGTCGATCCCCACGGAGCCGTCTTCGCCGTCATCACCAGCGCCAAGCCCGGGGCCTGAGAGGCCGAATGGGCCTACGGCCGCCTCATGGCCCTTCAGGAAGCCCGTGAAGGGGTGCTACGGGCGTAGACAAGGGCTGCACGGGAAAGTGGAGCGCCCCGCGCCCTGATCGCGGCTGACACGGCCGTTCTGGCGATTCGCTGGAATCCGGGTTCTTCCCGGAAACGCGAAGAACCCCCACCCGGAAACCGGATGGGGGTTCATTCACAAGAATTGTTCGGCGGCGTCCTACTCTCCCACAGGGTCCCCCCTGCAGTACCATCGGCGCTGAAAGGCTTAGCTTCCGGGTTCGGAATGTAACCGGGC
>NZ_JBVITE010000048.1:0-69266 GCF_055575155.1 Kitasatospora sp. NPDC034533 | reverse complement strand
CGGAGAGCCGGACGGCCACTCCTTGGGAGCCACCAAAGGCAAGCCGCCATCAGCCACATCCGGCCCTCCTGGGCCGCCTAACAACTTACGGAGCCGCCATGCTGCCGGAGTTCGACCTGCTCGTCGTCGGTGGTACCGGAGTGGACACCATCGTCCGGGTCGAGCGGCTGGAGATCCCGTCCGGTGACTCGGAGTTCGTCGAACCGGTGCGGGACTACGTCGGCCACACCGGCAACGGCGTCGCCCTCGGCGCCCACCACCTCGGCCTGCGCACCGCGTTCATCGACTTCCTCGGCGAGGACCCGCAGGGCGACCTGGTCCGCGCCCACTACGCGCGCCACGGGCTGCACTTCGCGCACCTGGTGAGCCCGCACGGCACCCCGCGCGGCGTCAACCTGGTGGACGCGGCCGGCCGCCGGTTCTCCTTCTTCGACGGCCGCCACCCCGCCGACCTGCGGCTGCCGCGCGCCTTCTACCTGCCGTACGCCGAGCGCAGCCGGCACGTCCACCTGTCCATCACCGGCGTCAACCGGGACATGTACGGCGACCTCCACCGCCTGGGCCGCACCACCTCCACCGACCTGCACGACTGGGACGGCGCGGACCCGCACCACCGCGACTACGCGCTCGGCTCCGACCTGGTGTTCCTCTCGGTGGCCGGCTGCCGAGGCCGCCACGAGGAGGTGATGCGCGCCGTCCTCGCCGAGGGGCGCGCGCGGGTGGTGGTCGCCACCGCCGGCGCCGAGGGCTGCCACCTGCTCACCCGGGACGACCCCGGGCCGCGCCACCTGCCCGCCGTCGACCCGGGCCGCCCGGTGGTGGACACCAACGGCGCCGGGGACGCCTTCGTGTCGGGCTTCCTGTACGCCTGGTTCCAGGGCCGCGCGCCACTGGACTGCGCCCGAGCCGGTACGGTGGCCGGGGCCTTCGCCTGCACCGCCGCCGGAACGCACACCGCCTTCGTCGGGGCCGCGGAACTGGACGCGGTGCTCGTCGACCGGTGACGCCGGGGCGCGGGCGGCGGCGCCGGGGACGCGGCCGGGTAGCGGATTTCTCATCGAGCTCCAAGGAGCCGGTCACGCCCCTTCCAGGCTGAGGCGCCATAGTCGTCCACCGGACGCCGCCACCGATCGCCCCGGCAGGAGAAGCAGGCATGGGCAAGCACCGCCGACAGAGGTCCCGCCGCCGCGGCCCGCTGGTCCCGTCGCTGTTCACCGCGCTGTCCGCGATCGCGGTCGCCGCCGTGCTGACCGGGACGCACGGGCTGGACCTCTCCGACGCGACGACCGCCGGCAAGGCCGCCCGCAGCACCCGCTCCGCCGCCGCACCCTCCCCGGCCGCCACCCCGGCGGCACCCGCCTCGCCGGCCCCGGTCGCGGCCCCCGCCACGCCCGCCACGCCCGCGCCCACCGACCCCCCGACGGCCGCGGCGCCGACCACCCCCGCCGCCCAGGACGTCGCCCTCGGCACCACCGGCCCGGCCCCGCTCCCGGCCGTCGACCGCGAATCCGCCAGCGTCGGCGCGCTGTTCAGCGGCTCGGTGGAGGCCGGCAAGCACTTCTGCACCGCCAGCGTGCTGCACAGCACCGGCGGCAACCTGCTGCTGACCGCCGCGCACTGCCTCAGCAGCACCGACGGCGTCACCTTCGCCCCCGGCTACCGCGACGGCACCGCCCCGTACGGCACCTGGCAGGTCACCGCGATCCACACCACCCCCGGCTGGTCCCAGAAGGGCGACGTGGACGAGGACTTCGCGATCCTGGAGACCGCCCCCAGCGACGGGCGCCACGTGGAGGACGTGGTCGGCGGCAACAAGCTCGGCGCCGGCGAGCCCTTCGGCCTGACCGTCCGGCTCTACGGCTATCCGGCCGACTCCGAGGAGCCGCTGCTGTGCACCGACACCACCGGCCGGCAGAGCGGCTACCAGCGGGTCATCCAGTGCCCGTCCTACCCGTCCGGCACCAGCGGCGGACCGTGGATCGACACCGCCACCGGCGAGGTGGTCGGCGCGATCGGGGGCTACGAGCAGGGCGGCGACACCGACGACACCTCGTACAGCGCCTACTTCGACCACACCATCGCGGACCTCTACGCCCAGACCGAGGCTTCCGCCTGAGCCCCGGGCCCGCCCGCGCCGGGCCCCGGGCGACCGCCCCCGAACACGACGAAGGCCCAGAACCGTGGATCAACTCCACTGATCTGGGCCTCACTTGGCACTTCCTGCGAAGTGCCCCCGGTAGGATTCGAACCTACGCACCCGCCTCCGGAGGGCGGTGCTCTATCCCCTGAGCTACGGGGGCCTACTGGCCTGTCAGCCGCTCGCGCTTCCGACGTGGAAAACAGTACCCCATGAAACGTGCTCCTCGTACCAGGGTTTCCCGGAAGATCGTCCGGCGGCGCCGGCGGGCGGGGGAGCGGAAGTGCCCAAAGGCCGGACGGGGCGGTGGGGCCGCCGATACCCTCGGTGAGGTGTCGGGAGTGTCCGGGCGGGTCCTCGTGGTGGACGACAGCGAGGTGATCCGTCAGCTGATCAGGGTCAACCTGGAGCTCGAAGGCTTCGAGGTGGTGACCGCCGCCGACGGCGCCGAGTGCCTGGAGGTCATCCGCCGGGTGAAGCCGGACGTGGTGACGCTGGACGTGATGATGCCGCGCCTGGACGGCCTGCGGACGGCGGCCCGGCTGCGCGCGACCCCGGACACCAGCCGGCTGCCGATCGCGATCGTGAGCGCCTGCACCCCGGCGGACCTCGACCTGGGGGCGACGGTCGGGGTGGACGGCTACCTCGGCAAGCCCTTCGACCCGGCCGACCTGGTGGCCCTGGTCCGGCGCCTGATGCGGTTGCCCGGGCAGTCCGGCGAGCCGCCCCCGGCGCGGACCGGCCGCGCGCGCGACGCAGTTCGCCCTGAGCGAACAAGCCGGGCGGATCGGGGCCGAGACCCCGGAACAGGGCCGCCCCGGCGTCCCAACCGGTAAACCGAGTGGCGGGCGGGCGCCCCGTCTCGCCTACGCTTGGCGTCGTGACCCCCGCAGACCTTTCCCAGGCAATCCAGGCCGCAGTGAGCTCCGCCGTCGAGGCGGGCGAGCTGGCCGTCGCTGTGCCCGAGCACGTGACGGTCGACCGGCCCAAGAACCGGGACCACGGCGACTACGCGACGAACGTGGCCCTCCAGCTCGCCAAGGCGGCCGGCAAGCCGCCGCGAGCCGTTGCCGAACTGCTGGTCGAGCGCCTGCGAGGGATCACCGGCGTCGCCAAGGTCGAAATCGCCGGTCCGGGCTTCCTGAACATCACCCTGGACACCGCCACCGCCGGTGCGCTGGCGCGCACCATCGTCGAGGCGGGCGAGGCCTACGGCCGCAACGAGGCCCTCAAGGGCCTGAAGATCAACCTGGAGTTCGTCTCCGCCAACCCGACCGGCCCGATCCACATCGGCGGCGTCCGCTGGGCGGCCGTCGGCGACTCGCTGGCGCGCGTGCTGCGGGCCTCCGGCGCCGACGTCACCACCGAGTACTACCTCAACGACGCCGGTGTGCAGATCACCAAGTTCGCCGCCTCGCTGCAGGCCGCCGCGAACGGCCGCGAGGTGCCCGAGGGCGGGTACGTCGGCGAGTACATCGTCGACATCGCCAAGGCGATCACCACCGCCGTCCCGGGCCTGCTCGACCTGCCCGAGGACGAGCAGCTGCGGGTCTTCCGCGCCGAGGGCCTCAAGCTCATGGTGGCCGAGATCCAGCGCTCGATGGAGGAGTTCGGCACCCACTTCGACGTGTGGTTCTCGGAGAAGACGCTGCACGACTCCGGCGCGGTCGAGGAGGCCATCGACCGGCTGCGCGAGCAGGGCCACGTCTTCGAGCGCGACGACGCGGTGTTCCTGCGCACCACGGACTTCGGCGACGACAAGGACCGCGTCCTGATCAAGGCCGACGGCGACAAGACCTACTTCGCCGCCGACGCCGCGTACTACCTGTCCAAGCGGGACCGCGGCGCCGAGGTCGCGCTCTACATGCTGGGCGCCGACCACCACGGCTACGTCAACCGCCTCAAGGCCATCTCGGCCTGCGCGGGCGACGACATGGACCGCAACATCGAGGTGAAGATCGGCCAGTTCGTGAAGATGCTTCGCGACGGCGAGGAGGTCCGCATGTCCAAGCGGGCCGGCAACATCATCACGATCGACGACGTGGTCGAGTGGATCGGCGTGGACGCCGCCCGCTACACCCTGGCGCGCTCCTCCACGGACTCGACGATCACGCTGGACATCAACCTGCTGACCAGCCAGACCAACGAGAACCCGGTCTTCTACGTCCAGTACGCCCACACCCGGATGTGCGGCGTGGCGCGCAAGGCCGCCGAGCTGGGCGTGGACAAGGGCACGGTCGAGCAGTTCAAACCCGAGCTGCTGGCCACCGAGTGGGAGTCCGACGTGCTCGGCCACCTCGCCGAGTTCCCGCGGGTGCTGGCCACGGCCGGCGAGCTGCGCGAGCCGCACCGGGTCGCGCGCTACCTGGAGGACCTCGCGGGCAAGTACCACCGCCTGTACGAGAACTGCATGTTCCTGCCCAAGGGCGACGAGGAGCTCAACGACACGCACCGGGCCCGCCTCTGGCTGGTCGAGGCGACGCGCACCGTGCTCGCCAACGGACTCACGCTCCTGGGCGTGACGGCGCCCGAGCGGATGTAGGAACCACCCCCAAGCGCAGAGGCGGGGGCGGCGGACGGTCAACGGGGACCGTCGCCGCCCCTCGCCATAGGTCTCGAAGGACTGGCAAAACCATGAGCCGTTCCGCACACCCCGCAGGCCCCCGCCACGGCGACGTCCTGCCCGAGGGCCACTACCAGGCCCCGCCCGCCGACCTGAACGCGCTCGACCCCAAGGTCTGGTCGCGCACCGTCGCCCGGAACGCCGACGGCGTGGCCACCGTCGGCGGCGTCGACGTCCGGCGGCTGGCCGCCGAGTTCGGCACCCCCGCCTACGTGCTGGACGAGGAGGACTTCCGGGCCCGGGCGCGCGCCTGGCGGGACGCCTTCGGCACCGACGCGGACGTCTACTACGCCGGAAAGGCCTTCCTCTCCAAGGCCGTGGTGCGCTGGCTGCACGAGGAGGGCCTCAACCTCGACGTGTGCAGCGCGGGCGAGCTGGCGGTCGCGCTGGCCGCCGGGATGCCGCCGGCGCGGATCGCGCTGCACGGCAACAACAAGTCGGCGGACGAGCTGGAACACGCGGTGAAGACCGGCGTGGGGCACATCGTGGTCGACTCCTACGAGGAGATCGAGCGCCTGGCCGCGATCGCCGCCCGCCAGGGCGTGCGCCAGCAGGTGCTGATCCGGATCACCGTCGGCGTTGAGGCGCACACCCACGAGTTCATCGCCACCGCCCACGAGGACCAGAAGTTCGGGCTCTCCCTGAACGGCGGGGCCGCCGCGGAGGCGGTGCGCCGGGTGCTGGCGCACCGCGACAGCCTGGAACTGCGCGGCATCCACTCGCACATCGGCTCGCAGATCTTCGACATGGCCGGCTTCGAGGTGGCCGCCCGCCGGGTGGTCGGCCTGCTGGCCGAGATCCGCGACGAGCACGGCGTCGAGCTGCCCGAGATCGACCTCGGCGGCGGCCTCGGCATCGCCTACACCAGCGAGGACGACCCGCGCGAGCCGGCCGAGATCGCGGCCGCGCTGGCCGACATCGTCCGCCGCGAGTGCGCCGCCGCCCACCTCGACGCCCCCCGGCTGAGCGTGGAGCCGGGCCGGGCGATCGTCGGCCCGACGGCGTTCACGCTCTACGAGGTCGGCACCGTCAAGCCGCTGGAGGGCCTGCGCACCTACGTCAGCGTGGACGGCGGGATGTCCGACAACATCCGCACCGCGCTGTACGACGCCGAGTACTCGGTGGCCCTGGTCTCGCGCACCAGCGAGGCGGAGCCGATGCTGGTGCGGGTGGTCGGCAAGCACTGCGAGTCCGGCGACATCGTCGTCCGGGACGCCTTCCTGCCCGCCGATCTGGCCCCGGGCGACCTGATCGCGGTGCCCGCCACCGGCGCCTACTGCCGCTCGATGGCGAGCAACTACAACCACGCCCTCAAGCCCCCCGTGCTCGCCGTCAGGGACGGCGCGGCCCGGGTGATCGTCCGGCGCGAGACGGAGGAGGATCTCCTGCGTCTGGATGTCGGATGACGAAATTCTCGTCTCAATACATGGGACGACCGTAGATCCGTACGGAAAGTCCCGGAGACTGGTACGGACCGAAGATTCCGGCGGCCCCGAGAAAACCCGCCGGAATGACGAAGACGATGAATGCAGAGCGGAGTCGGATGATGCGTACGCGCCCGCTGAAGGTGGCGTTGCTGGGTTGTGGTGTGGTGGGCTCCGAGGTGGCGCGCATCATGACGACGACGGCCGACGACCTCGCCGCTCGCATCGGCGCCCCGGTCGAGCTCGCCGGGATCGCGGTCCGCCGCGCCGGGCGGGTCCGGCCGGGCGTCCCGGAGCACCTGATCACCACCGACGCCGAGGCCCTGGTGAACCGCGGCGACATCGACGTCGTGGTCGAGGTGGTCGGCGGCATCGAGCCCTCCAAATCGCTGATCCTCTCGGCCTTCGAGCGGGGCGCCTCGGTGGTCAGCGCCAACAAGGCGCTGCTGGCCAAGGACGGCACCGAGCTGCACGCCGCGGCCGCCGAGGCCGGGGTGGACCTCTACTACGAGGCCGCGGTCGCGGGCGCGATCCCGCTGCTGCGGCCGCTGCGCGAGTCCCTCGCGGGCGACAAGGTCAACCGGGTGCTGGGCATCGTCAACGGGACGACCAACTTCATCCTCGACAAGATGGACACCACCGGCGCCGGCTACTCGGAGGCCCTGGAGGAGGCCACCGCGCTGGGCTACGCCGAGGCCGACCCGACGGCCGACGTGGAGGGCTTCGACGCCGCCGCCAAGGCCGCGATCCTGGCCGGCATCGCCTTCCACACCAAGGTGACCGCGGCCGACGTCTACCGCGAGGGCATCACCGAGGTGACCGCGGCCGACATCGCCTCCGCCAAGGAGATGGGCTGCGTGGTCAAGCTGCTCGCGATCTGCGAGCGGGCGGCCGACGGCGCGTCCGTCACCGCGCGGGTCCACCCGGCGATGATCCCGCTGTCGCACCCGCTGGCCTCCGTCCGCGAGGCGTACAACGCGGTGTTCGTCGAGGCCGAGGCGGCCGGCCGGCTGATGTTCTACGGCCCGGGCGCGGGCGGCTCGCCGACCGCCTCCGCGGTCCTCGGCGACCTGGTCGCGGTCTGCCGCAACAAGCTGGCGGGCGCCACCGGCCCCGGCGACTCGGTGTACACCCGGCTGCCGGCCAAGCCGATGGACGAGGTGGTCACCCGCTACCACGTCAGCCTGGACGTCGACGACCGCGCGGGCGTGCTCGCCCAGGTGGCGTCCGTCTTCGCCGAGCACGGCGTGTCGATCGACACCGTGCGCCAGCAGGGCCGCGACGGCGACGCCTCGCTCGTCGTGGTCACCCACCGTGCCACCGACGCCGCGCTGTCGGCGACGGTCGACAAGCTCCGCGCGCTGGACAGCGTGCGGGACGTGGCCAGCATCATGCGGGTCGAAGGGGAATAAGGAACAGCCATGAACGCCGTTGCCGAGAACGTCGTCCGAGGCGCGCACACCCACCAGTGGCGCGGCCTGATCGAGGAGTACCGGGACCGCCTGCCGGTCACCGCGGCCACCCCGGTGGTCACCCTGCTGGAGGGCGGCACGCCCCTGGTCCCCGCCCAGGTGCTCTCCGAGCGCACCGGCTGCGAGGTCTACCTCAAGGTCGAGGGCGCCAACCCGACCGGTTCCTTCAAGGACCGCGGGATGACGATGGCCATCTCCAAGGCCAAGGAGGAGGGCGCGCAGGCGGTCATCTGCGCGTCCACCGGCAACACCTCGGCCTCCGCCGCCGCGTACGCGGTGCGCGCCGGGATGGTCTCCGCGGTGCTCGTCCCGCAGGGCAAGATCGCCCTCGGCAAGATGGGCCAGGCGCTGGTGCACGGCGCCCGGATCCTCCAGGTCGACGGGAACTTCGACGACTGCCTCACCCTTGCGCGTGAACTGTCCGAGAAGTACCCGGTGGCGCTGGTCAACTCGGTCAACCCGGTGCGGATCGAGGGCCAGAAGACCGCCGCCTTCGAGATCGTCGACATGCTCGGCGACGCCCCGGACGTCCACGTGCTGCCGGTCGGCAACGCGGGCAACATCACCGCCTACTGGAAGGGCTACCGCGAGTACGCCGCGGACGGCCTCGCCACCCGCACCCCGCGGATGTGGGGCTTCCAGGCCTCCGGCTCGGCCCCGATCGTGGACGGCGCCCCGGTGCTCAAGCCGCAGACCATCGCCACCGCGATCCGGATCGGCAACCCGGCCTCCTGGGACTTCGCGCTCGCCGCGCGGGACGAGTCCGGCGGCCTCATCGACAAGGTGACGGACCGTCAGATCCTGTCCGCCTACCGGCTGTTGGCCTCGCAGGAGGGCGTATTCGTGGAGCCCGCCTCGGCCGCCTCGGTGGCCGGTCTGCTGGCCAAGGCGGAGGCCGGCCTGGTGGACCCGGGCCAGCGGATCGTCTGCACCGTGACCGGCAACGGCCTGAAGGACCCGGACTGGGCGGTGGCCGGCGCGCCGCAGCCGCAGATCGTCCCGATCGACCCGGAGGCGGCCGCCCGCAGCCTCGGGCTGCTCGACTGAGGTCTGACGCCCCGACGGGCCGGCCCTCCAGGGGGCCGGCCCGTCGGAGTTCCACACGGAGTTCCCCCCTGACACTTTTGTGTCAATTGAGCTTCGCTTTGCGATCCGTTTCCGCCCCCCTCTTCGACGGAGGGGGGTGCGCATTCCGGCCAGAACCGGCAACACACCAGATCGAAGGCCCACGGGGTGTACCGCTGGGGAACCTCTCTTCGATACTCTGGCCTCGGCCGCGTGGCGACTGCCCCGGGCCCGGCGGGTCCGGGCCGAGCCGACCCCAGCGACCGCCCGCCCCCGAGGGGCCGTGGTCCGTTCCCCACCCTCGCACCGCCGACGCGCTCCGCGCCGCCCGATTTCCCCAGGAGAGTCCACCGCATGGCCGGTCCTGCGTTCCGTGCCGCCGCCGTCCGGGTCAGGGTTCCCGCGACCAGCGCCAACCTCGGCCCCGGCTTCGACGCCTTCGGGCTCGCGCTGGGCCTGTACGACGACGTCGTCGTCCGGGTCGCCGACTCCGGCCTCTCCGTCGACATCGCGGGTGAGGGCGCCGACACGCTGCCGCGCGACGAGCGCCACCTGCTGGTCCGCTCGATGCGCGCCGCCTTCGACCGGCTCGGCGGCCAGCCCCGCGGCCTCGAAGTGGTCTGCGCCAACCGGATACCGCACGGCCGCGGCCTCGGCTCCTCGTCGGCCGCCATCTGCGCCGGCATCGTGGCCGCCCGCGCGGTGACCATCGGCGGGCCGTCCGCGCTGGACGACGACGCGCTGCTGGCCCTCGCCTCCGAGCTGGAGGGCCACCCCGACAACGTCGCGGCCTGCCTGCGCGGCAACTTCACCATCGCCTGGACCGACGAGGAGTCGGCCAGGGCGGTCGCGCTGGAGCCGTCCGAGCAGGTCGTCCCGGTGGTGTTCGTCCCCGCCGGCGAGGTGCTCACCGAGACCGCGCGCGGACTGCTGCCGAAGACCGTCCCGCTGGCCGACGCCGCCGTCAACGCCGGCCGCTCCGCACTGCTGGTCGAGGCGCTGACCAGGCGGCCCGACCTGCTGTTCGCCGCCACCGAGGACCGGCTGCACCAGGACTACCGCGCCTCCGCGATGCCGGACAGCGCCGCGCTGGTCGGCGCGCTGCGCGCCGAGGGCGTCCCCGCGGTCATCTCCGGGGCCGGCCCGACCGTCCTGGCGCTCACCGACGAGGCGGGCGCCGACAAGGTGCTCTCCTTCGCCGGGCACCACGGCCACGGCGGCGACCCGGCGTTCGCCGCGCACCGGCTGGACGTCGACCGCACCGGGGCCGTCGTGCTCCCGCTGGACGTCTGAGCAGCGCGAACGGGCCGCGCGGGGCCCGGCACCGGCACCCCGCCGAGCCGGGCCCGACGGACACGATTGGCAAGCACGAGGCTGGGGAATGTCTGAGGGGGTCGGTAGTGTTAACCTCATTGCTGCACCAGGTGCCCTCCGGGGCTCGGTGCGCCGCGTCCCGATCCCAGCACTCCACGGCAGTGGAGTCCCGGCGATGCACGGGGCGACGATTCTCCGGGAGCCCACCGCAGCGCGTACGCAGCCTGCCTGCGCGACATGCGGCCGCATCCCGAAGCCGTGACACGGCACCTGACTCCCACCCGCGGCCTCCCACCTAGAGGCCAGGACGGGCGGAGCGCGGGCCACCGTCACGCGACGGGGGCCCGGGATTCGCAGGGAGCGTGGGGGTTACGCCCTCAGGGGAGGTCGACACACGACCGGCCCACGCGCCACTCAGCACCACCGTGCTTCAAAGCACCGCACCTCGTAGCTCTCCCTCGACGGGCTCCCGCCATTCGAGGGATCACCGCCTCGGACCGACGCAGTCGAGCGTTGGTCAGGACAGCACAACCGGTCGCCGAGCCAGACAGGCCGACGTCCGCTCCAGGGAAGGACCCTTAGTGAGCGACTCCACCGATCTGATGGGCGCGCGCCCGGACGCCGACGCGTCGGACGCAGCCGCCGCCCCCGCTGCCCCGGCGCGGCGCCGCCGCAATGCCGCCGCGGGCCTGGACGGCATGGTCCTGGCCGAGCTCCAGAAGCTCGCCGCGGACCTTGGCATCACCGGTACCGGGCGCATGCGCAAGAGCCAGCTGATCGAGACCATCAAGGAGAAGAGCGGCGGGGACCCGCTGCTCGCCGCCGGTGGCGCCGCCGCCCCGGCCGCCAAGCGCGCCGCCGCCAAGGCCGAGGCCGAGGCCCCGGCCGAGAAGCCGGCCCGCCGCACCAGGGCCGCGAAGGCCGCGGCCGAGGCCGCCGCCGAGCCGCAGACCCAGATCGAGATCCCGGTCCAGGCCGCCGCCGAGACCGCCGCGCCGGCCCGTACCGAGCGCACCCGCCGCCGTGCCACCTCGGCCGCCGGCGCTCCCGCCGCTCCGGCCGCCGAGGCCGAGGCCGCCACCGTCGCGGTCGCCGAGCCCAAGCAGGCCGAGGCCCGCCCGGCCGAGACCCGGGGCTTCGAGGGGCGCGAGGACGGCCGCGAGAGCCGCCGCGACCGCCGTGAGCGGCGCGAGCGCGGTGACCGCACCGAGCGCACCGAGCGCCAGGAGGGCGGCGAGGCCCAGGGCGGCCAGGAGGGCGAGGGGCGCGAGTCGCGCCGCGACCGCCGCAACCGCCGTGAGCGCGCCGACCGCCAGCCCCAGCAGGGCGGCCAGCAGCAGGGCGGCCAGGCCGACCAGCAGGGCCGCCAGGGCCAGCAGGCCCAGCAGCCGCAGGCCCAGCAGGGCGGTTACGAGGACGACGAGTTCGGCGAGGGCCGCCGGGGCCGTCGCGGGCGCTACCGCGACCGCCGTGGCCGTCGTGGCCGCGACGGCTTCGAGGCCGGTCCGGCGGAGCCGCAGATCGGCGAGGACGACGTCCTGATCCCGGTCGCGGGCATCCTCGACATCCTCGACAACTACGCGTTCGTGCGCACCTCCGGCTACCTGCCGGGCCAGAACGACGTCTACGTCTCGCTCGCCCAGGTCCGCAAGAACGGCCTGCGCAAGGGTGACGCCATCACCGGCGCCGTGCGCCAGCCGCGCGACGGCGAGCGCCGCGAGAAGTTCAACGCCATGGTGCGGCTGGACTCCGTCAACGGGATGGACCCGGAGAGCGGCCGCGGCCGCCCCGAGTTCAACAAGCTCACCCCGCTCTACCCGCAGGAGCGGCTGCGCCTGGAGACCGACCCGGGCGTGCTGACCACCCGGATCATCGACCTGGTGTCGCCGATCGGCAAGGGCCAGCGCGGTCTGATCGTCGCGCCGCCGAAGACCGGCAAGACGATGGTGCTCCAGGCGGTCGCCAACGCGATCACCCACAACAACCCCGAGTGCCACCTGATGGTCGTCCTGGTCGACGAGCGACCGGAAGAGGTCACCGACATGCAGCGGTCGGTGAAGGGCGAGGTCATCTCCTCGACCTTCGACCGCCCGGCCGAGGACCACACCACCGTCGCCGAGCTCGCCATCGAGCGCGCCAAGCGCCTGGTGGAGCTGGGTCACGACGTGGTCATCCTGCTGGACTCGATCACCCGCCTCGGCCGCGCCTACAACCTGGCGGCGCCGGCCTCCGGCCGCATCCTGTCCGGTGGTGTCGACTCGACCGCGCTGTACCCGCCGAAGAAGTTCTTCGGCGCCGCGCGCAACATCGAGAACGGCGGCTCGCTGACCATCCTGGCCACCGCGCTGGTCGAGACCGGCTCGCGCATGGACGAGGTGATCTTCGAGGAGTTCAAGGGCACCGGCAACATGGAGCTCAAGCTCGACCGGAAGCTCTCGGACAAGCGCATCTTCCCGGCCGTCGACGTGGACGCCTCCAGCACCCGCAAGGAGGAGATCCTGCTCGGCAGCGAGGAGTTGGCCATCGTCTGGAAGCTGCGCCGGGTGCTGCACGCGCTCGACTCGCAGCAGGCGATCGAGCTGCTCCTGGACAAGATGAAGCAGACCAAGAGCAACGCCGAGTTCCTGATGCAGATCGCCAAGACCACCCCCGGCTCCGGCGACTGACCGTAGCCGTACGGCTGTCGAAGCACGGAACCCCGGATCGCGCGAGCGGTCCGGGGTTCCGCGCGTCCGGCCCGCTTTGTTCCAGAGTCGGGACAACTTGGGGGCGTTTGGATCATGTTGTCCGATTTACTCTGGACCGTATGGCCGAGCACAAGAGGGTCCTGAGCCGCCGCCGCGTCGTGCTGCGGCGGACCGCCCGCGCGCTGGTCGCGCTCGTCGTCCTCGGTGCCGGCGCGGCCGTCTTCGTGTACCTCAAGCTCGACGGGAACATCAAGAGCGTCGACATCGACTCCCGGCTCGGCGGCGCCCGGCCGCCGGCCGCCACCGACGGCTCCTTCAACATCCTGGTGCTGGGCTCGGACTCGCGGGCCGGCGACAACGCCTCGATGGCCGGCGGGAACACCGGCGACACCGCCCGCTCGGACACCGCGATGGTGGTGCACATCGGCCAGGACCACTCCCACGCCCAGGTCGTCTCGATCCCGCGCGACACCCTGGTCGCCCGCCCGGACTGCGTCGACGCCGGTGGGAAGACCGTCCCCGGCGCCAAGCGCGCGATGTACAACAGCGCCTTCGAGAGCGGCGGCGCGGCCTGCGCCGTCAAGACCACCGAGCAGCTCACCGGGCTGCGGATGGACCACTACCTCCAGGTCGACTTCGCCGGCTTCGCCCGGGTCGTGGACGCGATGGGCGGGGCCACCGTGACCACCACGGTGGCCATCCACGACAAGGACAGCGGGCTCGACCTGCCGGCCGGCGAGCACCACCTGGACGGGCAGCAGGCGCTGGCCTTCGTGCGCACCCGGCACGGCGTGGGCGACGGCAGCGACCTCGGCCGGATCGAACTCCAGAAGCAGATGGTGCGCTCGCTGCTGAAGCAGGCCGGGGGGACCGGGCTGTTCACCAGCCCGGTCAAGCTGTGGTCGATCGGCGACACCGTGACCAAGAGCGTCACCACCGACTCCGCGCTCGGCTCGGTGAACGCGCTGGTCGGGCTCGGCCAGGAGCTCAAGGGGATAGGCCCGGACCAGCTGAGCATGGTCACCCTGCCGGTGGCGCCCGCCCCCGGCGACCCGAACCGGGTGGTGCCGCAGCAGCCGGCGGCCGACCAGGTCTGGGCGGCGCTCAGGGCCGACCGGCCGTTCCCGGCCGAGGTCGTCTCCGCGCAGCCGGAGAACCCCGCCCAGGCCGCGCCCACGGCCCCCGCCGCCGCTCCGTCGACGGCCGCGCGGGACACCACCGGGAGGACGGCCCCGAAGCCCGCCCCGAAGGCCGGCACGGTGCGCTGAGCGGGCGCCCGGAATATCCCGGAACGGCCCCCGGTTTGGGAAGAAGCGGCCGGTCCTGGCAGACTGGTCCGTCGGTCCCGGTTCACGTGCGGCACTCCAGCCGCCGACCCGGTGCCCTCCCGAAACCTAGGAGATCCCCTTGAAGCCCAACGTTCACCCCGAGTACGTGGTCACCCGCGTGACCTGCACCTGCGGTGCCGAGTTCACCACCCGCTCGACCGAGACCAGTGGCGAGATCCGCGCCGAGGTCTGCTCGCAGTGCCACCCGTTCTACACCGGCAAGCAGAAGATCCTCGACACCGGTGGCCGCGTGGCCCGCTTCGAGGCCCGCTTCGGCAAGCAGCACAGCGCGAAGGCCTAGCGCTCCCTCGGCGCCGGTTCCCGGTGCCCCCGTACTCGTTGTCGGGGGCGCTCGGGGGCCGGCGCCGTTCGCGTCCCCCGCGCGTCCCTCCGCGTCCCCCGCGCGTTCCGCACCTCCCACCCACGTTCCGAGTCCCCGGGAAGAAGGCCACCCCATGTTCGAGGCAGTCGAAGAGCTCCTCGTCGAGCACGCCGACCTCGAGAAGAGGCTGGCCGACCCGTCCGTCCACGCCGACCAGGCCAACGCCCGCAAGCTGGCCAAGCGGTACGCCGAGCTGACCCCGATCACCCGGGTCTACCGGCAGTGGCGGCAGGCCGGCGAGGACATCGAGGCCGCGCGCGAACTCGCCGCCGAGGACCCGGAGTTCATCGCCGAGGTGAAGGACTCCGAGGCGCGCCAGGAGGAGCTCACCGAGGAACTGCGCCTGCTGCTCGTCCCGCGCGACCCGAGCGACGACAAGGACGTCATCCTGGAGATCAAGGCGGGCGAGGGCGGCGAGGAGTCCGCGCTGTTCGCCGGCGACCTGCTGCGGATGTACCTGCGCTACGCGGAGCGGATCGGCTGGAAGACCGAGATCATCGACTCCAACGAGTCCGACCTCGGCGGCTACAAGGACGTCTCGGTGGCCGTGAAGACCAGGGGCAACGCCGAGCCCGGCCAGGGCGTCTGGGCCCGGCTGAAGTACGAGGGCGGCGTGCACCGCGTGCAGCGCGTCCCCGCCACCGAGTCCCAGGGCCGCATCCACACCTCCGCGGCGGGCGTGCTGGTCACCCCCGAGGCGGAGGAGGTCGAGGTCGAGATCCACGCCAACGACCTGCGGATCGACGTCTACCGCTCCTCCGGCCCCGGCGGCCAGTCGGTCAACACCACCGACTCCGCGGTCCGGATCACCCACCTGCCGACCGGTATCGTGGCGTCCTGCCAGAACGAGAAGAGCCAGCTCCAGAACAAGGAGCAGGCGATGCGCATCCTGCGTTCGCGACTGCTGGCCGCCGCGCAGGAGGAGGCCGAGCGGGAGGCCTCGGACGCGCGCCGCAGCCAGGTCCGCACGGTGGACCGCTCCGAGCGGATCCGGACGTACAACTACCCCGAGAACCGCATCTCGGACCACCGCACCGGATTCAAGGCGTACAACCTGGACCAGGTCCTGGACGGCGAACTGAACGCGGTGATCCAGTCCTGCGTCGACAAGGACGCGGCGGCCAAGCTCGCCGCGGCCGCCCAAGAGAACTGAGACCGGCGCACCCCAGCCCGCGTTTCGCCCGGAGCCGGAGAGACGAGAGGTCGTACGGATGAACCTGCTGCTCGCCGAGGTGGCCCAGGCCACCCAGCGGTTGGCCGCGGCCGGCGTACCGTCGCCGCGCTTCGACGCGGAGGAGCTCGCCGCCTACGTCCACAACGTCAAGCGCAGCCAGCTGCACACGGTGCAGGACGCGGACTTCGACGCCCGGTACTGGGAGGCGGTCTCCCGCCGGGAGGCGCGCGAGCCGCTCCAGCACATCACCGGCCGGGCGTTCTTCCGCTACCTCGAACTGGCGGTCGGTCCCGGGGTGTTCGTGCCCCGGCCGGAGACCGAGACGGTCGTCGAGTGGGCGATAGACGCGGTGCGCGACATGGACGTGGCCGAGCCGCTGGTGGTGGACCTGTGCTCCGGCTCCGGGGCGATCGCCCTCGCCCTGGCCCAGGAACTGCCGCGCTCGACCGTGCACGCCTTCGAACTGGACGAGGGCGCGCTGGAGTACACCCGGCGCAACATCGAGGCCAGCCCGGACCGCGCCCGGATCACCCTGCACGCCGGTGACGCCACCAAGGCCTTCGAGGACGACCGCTCCTGGGACGGCCGCTTCGACCTGGTCATCTCCAACCCGCCGTACATCCCGCTCACCGAGTGGGAGTTCGTGGCGCCGGAGGCCCGCGACCACGACCCGCAGATGTCGCTGTTCTCCGGCGAGGACGGACTGGACACCATCCGCGGCATCGAACGGGTCGCCGCCCGACTGCTGCGCCCGGGCGGCGCGGTGGTGATCGAGCACGCGGACCAGCAGGGCGGCCAGGTGCCGTGGATCTTCAACGAGGAACACGGCTGGACGGACACCGCCGACCACCGCGACCTGAACAACCGGCCGCGCTTCACGACGGCCCGGAGGGTCGGGTCGTGAAGGATCGAGCACCGTACGACCGCCCGGAGGGTCGGGTCGTGAAGGATCGAGCACCGTACGACCGCCCGGAGGGCCGGGCCGTGAACACCCAGCGCCGTACGACCGCGCGCAAGGCCGCGCTGTGACCGCAGTGACCGCGATGAGCCACTCCGGAAGGGGACCGCACCGATGAGCCGCCGCTACGACTGTGCCGATGCCGGGGACCGTGCCACCGGTCTGCGCGAGGCCGCCTCGGCCATCCGCCGCGGCGAGATCGTCGTGCTGCCCACCGACACCCTGTACGGGGTCGGCGCGGACGCCTTCTCCCCGGAGGCCGTCGCCGAGCTGATGGCCGCCCGCGGCCGCGGCCGGAACACGCCCTCGCCGGTGCTGGTCGGCTCGCCGACCACCCTGCACGGCCTGGTCACCGACTTCTCCGAGCAGGCCTGGGAGCTGGTCGACGCCTTCTGGCCCGGCGGACTCACCCTGGTCGCCCGGCACCAGCCCTCGCTGCGCTGGGACCTCGGCGACACCCGGGGCACCGTCGCGGTCCGGATGCCGCTGCACCCGGTGGCCATCGAGCTGCTCAACTCCACCGGCCCGCTGGCCGTCTCCAGCGCCAACCGGATCGGCGGGGCGTCCCCGCGGACCTGTGACGAGGCACAGGCCCAGCTGGGCGACGCGATCTCGGTCTACCTGGACGGCGGGGCGGCCGTGGACGCCGCCACCTCGTCCATCGTCGACGTCACCGGCAAGGTCCCGGTACTGCTGCGCGCCGGTGCGATCAGCGTCGAGCAGCTGAGGGAGGTCGTACCCGACCTGGAGGCCGGCAGTTGACGCCCACCGCCTCGCTCCACGCCGGGCCGGGCATAGCGCCGTACCTGAGCGTGGGCCCCAGGCCGCTGGACCACTTCCGCATCCTGTTCGTCTGCACCGGGAACATCTGCCGCTCGCCGATCGCCGAGCGGCTGACCCGGCGCGAGCTGGACACCCGGCTGAGCCCCCGGGTGGCCGGGCGGATCCTGGTCGAGAGCGCCGGCACCTGGGGCCACGAGGGCGCGCCGATGGAGGACCACGCCGCGACCGTGCTCGACGAGTACGGCGCGGACAGCGGCGGTTTCACCGGTCGTGAACTGCTGGACGAGCACGTGGTCGAGGCCGACCTGGTGCTCACCGCGACCCTGGACCACCGCGCCCAGGTGATCTCGATGGGCCACGAGGCGGGGCTGCGCACCTTCACGCTGAAGGAGTTCACCCGCCTGGTGCGGACGATCGACCCGGGCACCCTGCCGGACCCGAGGCGCGGCGCCGACGTCACCGAGCGGGCCCGCGCGCTGGTCCGGGCCGCCGCCGCGCTGCGCGGCTGGCTGCTGGCCGCCACCCCGGAGTCGGACGAGCTGGAGGACCCGTACGGGGCACCGATCGGCATGTTCCGCAACTGCGGCGAGGAGATATTCCACGCGGTGGACCCGGTCGTCACCGCGCTCACCGGCGTCGCCGCCCACCGCTGAGGGAGCCGCCGCCCACCGCCGAGGGACGGGATGGGCCGTCCGGCCGCCGCTCGGCGGGCCCGGCGGCGACAGCGGTCCTACGCTGGGTGACACAGTCCCCGCAGCGCCCGGGAGCCCCGTCATGACCGTCACCCATGCCGAGACCGGCCCGACCGCGCCGACGGGACGCCCCTGGGCGTCCGAGGCGCTGCACCGGGCCGACCCCCAGCTGGCCGACCTGCTGGCCGCGGAGGCCGAGCGGCGCGCCGAGACGATCCAGCTGCTGGCGGGGGAGAACCTCACCAGCCCCGCCGTGCTGGCCGCGCTCACCGGCCCGCTGATCGACAAGTACGCCGAGGGCTACCCGGGCCGCCGCCACCACACCGGCTGCGCGCTGGCCGACGCCGCCGAACTGCTGGCGATCGACCGGGCCCGCGAACTGTTCGCCGCCCCGCACGCCAACGTCCAGCCCCGGTCGGCGACTTCGGCGATGCTGGCGGCGTACGCGGCGCTGCTGCGACCGGGCGACGGGGTGCTGGCGATGTCGCTGGAGCACGGCGGCCACCTCAGCTGCGGCTCGCGCGCCAACTTCTCCGGGCGCTGGTTCGAGTTCACCGGTTACGGCGTGCGCGAGGACGACGGGCTGATCGACCTCGACCAGGTGCGCGACCTGGCCCGGCGGCACCGGCCCAAGGCCATCGTGGCCGGCTCGATCTCGCACCCCCGGCACCCGGACTGGGCGGCGTTCCGGGAGATCGCCGACGAGGTGGACGCCTATCTGATCGCCGCGGTCGCGCAGACCACCGGGCTGATCGCGGCCGGGGTGGCGCCCTCCCCGGTGCCGTACGCGGACGTCACCGTGGCCGCCACCCACAAGCTGCTGCGCGGTCCGCGCGGCGGGCTGCTGCTGTGCACCGCCGAGCTGGCCGAGCGGATCGACCGGGCGGTCTTCCCGTTCAGCCAGGGCGGCGCGGCGATGAACGAGGTGGCCGGCAAGGCGGTGGCCCTCGCGGAGGCCGCCAAGCCCGCGTACCGGGCGTACGCGCGACGGGCGGTCTCCGGGGCCCAGGCGCTCGCCGAGGGGCTCGCGGCGGCCGGAACGCGTCCTCTGACGGGTGGCACCGACACCCACGTGGTGACCGCCGACCTGAGCCCGCTCGGGGTGACCGGCGCGGAGGCCGAGCGGCGCTGCGCGGCGGCCGGCCTGCTGCTCGGCAAGTGCGCGGTGCCCTTCGACCCGGCCCCGCCCGCCGAGGCCTCCGGCATCCGGCTGGGCACGGGCACGGTGACCAGCCAGGGGATGGGGGAGCCGGAGCTGACCGAGATCGCCGGGCTGATCGCGCGGGCCCTCGCCGGGGGCGCGGCGGCCCCGGTGGCCGCGCGGGTCCGGGAACTGGCGCGGGCCTTCGCCGGCCGACGCTGACGGATTCCCTCCCGGGTATCGGGATCTCCTACCCGGGAGGGCGAACCGCGATGCACGGTCCCGGCGTCCGACTCAATAAGGTGTGTGCCGTGGCGACGCACCTCGAACCCCGGGAAGGCAGGGGAGTACCTTCGGTACCCCCCCGTTCGACAGTGATGCAGGAGGCCAGTGGTGCGTGAGTATCTGCTGGTGCTGTTCTGCACCGCCGCCGTCACCTACCTGCTGACCGGCCCGGTCCGGAAGTTCGCCATCGCGGCCGGTGCCATGCCGCCGGTGCGCGCCCGCGACGTGCACCGCGAGCCCACGCCGCGGCTCGGCGGCATCGCGATGTTCGGCGGGCTCTGCGCGGGCATCCTGGTCGCCTCGCAGCTCGACAACCTGGGCAAGGTGTTCTCGCAGGGCACCGACATCCGCGCGCTGCTGTCCGGGGCGGGGATCATGTTCCTGCTCGGGGTGCTCGACGACAAGTGGGGCGTGGACGCGCTGGTGAAGCTCGGCGGCCAGATGATCGCCGCCGGCGTGATGGTCTGGCAGGGCGTCACGGTGATCACCCTCCCGGTGCCCGGCGTCGGACCGGTCGCGGTGAGCCCGACCCAGGGCATGGTCATCTCGGTCACCCTGGTCGTCGTCATGGTCAACGCGGTGAACTTCATCGACGGACTGGACGGCCTGGCCGGCGGCATGGTCTGCATCGCCGCGATGGCCTTCTTCCTGTACAGCTACCGGCTCTGGTACGGCTACACGATCTCCGACGCGGCCCCCGCCGTGCTGTTCAGCGTGCTGCTGATCGGCATGTGCCTGGGCTTCCTGGCGCACAACATGCACCCCGCGCGGATCTTCATGGGCGACTCCGGCTCGATGATGCTCGGCCTGATGCTGGCCGTCGCCGCGATCTCCATCACCGGCCGGGTCGACCCGGACCTGATCAACAACGAGACCGGTTCGCAGACCGCCACCGTGCACACCCTGGTGCCGATCTACATCCCGCTGCTGCTGCCGCTGACCGTCATCGCGCTGCCGCTGGCCGACCTGCTGCTCGCCGTGGTGCGCCGCACCTGGGCCGGCCAGTCCCCGTTCGCCGCGGACAAGCGCCACCTGCACCACCGGCTGCTCCAGGTCGGCCACTCGCACAGCCGCGCCGTCCTGATCATGTACTTCTGGGCCGCGCTGATCGCCTTCGGCTCGGTGGCCTTCTCGGTGACCAACACCGGCCGCACCGTCATCCTCACGCTCGCCGGGCTCTGCCTGGTCGGCATGGTGGTGCTGCTCACCCCGCGGTTCCGGCCGCGCGCCCCGCGGGCGGTGCAGTCCTTCGTCCCCCCGCGCTACCGCCGGCGCCAGACCGGTCCGATGGCCGAACTGTCGGCGAAGGACAAGCAACTCCTCGGTGAAGCCGGACGGGACGCGGGCGCCGGCGCCGCCAGCGGCTCCACCGCGGTCGGGAACCACGACACCGCCACTGGCCGCCGCTGACAAGGGAGTTGACGAACGCCCAGGCGAACTCACCCGAACGGCGCAACGGTTACGCCGTTGGTGTGACAGGTGCCACACATTCATGGTAAAGCTCGCATCAAATAGTTTGTGATACCGTTCACGAGTACCGGGAACACGCCGAAAGAACTGACAGGTGGATGACTTCCGTCCCTGTCGGTCTTCCCTCACCGGGCCCGCCGCTCCAGCGGGCGGCCCACGGCGACCCCTCGGTCCGGTGTCACCCGTCACCGCTGTGCCCGTCCCCCCGCCATCGACATGCCGCCGGAGCTGCCGACATGCCGTCCACCGACGCCCGGATCCTCCGAGGCGCCGCGATTCCCACTGCGGTCGCCGGGATCATCGCCATGGCGATCTCCTTCGCAGTCGCCGGTGGGAAGGGGCTGCTCGGCGCCCTGTTCGGCGCGCTCCTCGTGATGGCCTTCTTCAGCTTCGGCCAGGTCGCGCTCGACCGGCTGACCAGGTCCAACCCGCAGATCATGATGGCCGCGGCCCTCCTGGTGTACACCACGCAGATCCTGCTGGTCGGCATCGTGCTCGCGGTCTTCAAGGACACCGAACTCTTCAACCGGCAGGCGTTCGCCTTCACCCTGCTCGGCTGCGCCCTGATCTGGACGGGCTTCCAGGTGCGCGGCGCGCTCAAGGCCAAGACCTTCTACGTCGACCCCGACGCCTCCGAAAAGAAGGGCGACAAGCCCTCCGACAAGGGGCGTCAACAGTGACGAGGCCCGACTGTCCCCCCAACGAGGGGGGCGGTGTTTATGCCGCACTGACGGGCTGCTATCGTCCGTCGCAACAACGGAGTACGGGAAGAGGCCTGGTCTGTCCGCACATCGGACCGATCGCCCCCCTGATCCGCGCAGTCTTCGATGATCCCGCTGTGGTGCAGCGCACCGGCGCGCGGGGTCGGCGAGAAACCCATCAAGTACCAGTGCCGCTCCGTGGCCGCAGGCCACGCCGACACACCGAGGTTGCCGTATCCATGCGTCATGACGAAGGAGTCCGTGGTGAGTGCTGAACTCACGTCTCTCGCCTCAGGCAGTTGCCACTTCGGGGACGCTGGCTGCGGCTTCCCGGCCCCGGGTCTGAACGAGTTCCAGTTCAAGCCGATCTTCTCGATCGGCAGCATCGAGTTCAACAAGCCGATGCTGCTGTCGATCATCGTCGCGCTCCTGGTCGTGGTGTTCTTCTGGGCCGCTTTCGCCAAGCCGCGCCTGGTCCCCGGCAAGCTCCAGCTGGTCGGCGAGATCGGTTACGACTTCGTCAAGCGCTCCATCGTGCTGGAGACGATCGGCAAGAAGGGCGAGAAGTACGTCCCGATGCTGGTCTCGATGTTCTTCTTCATCTGGTTGATGAACATCATGTCGATCATCCCGTTCGCGCAGTTCCCCGTGACGGCGGCGATCGCGTTCCCGGCCGGCCTCGCGGCCGTCGTGTGGATCACCTACATGACGCTGACCTTCAAGAAGCACGGCTTCGTCGGCGGTCTGAAGAACCTGTGCTGGCCGTCGGGCATCCCCGGCTGGGTCATGTTCATCCTGGTGCCGATCGAGTTCTTCTCGAACATCTTCGTGCGCCCCTTCACGCTCGCGGTCCGAGCCTTCGCGAACATGTTCGCCGGCCACCTGCTGATCGTGATGTTCTCCATCGCCTCCTGGTACCTGCTCAGCCCGTCCCTGGGCGCGCTGTACGGCTCGGCCTCGTTCATCGTCGCCGTCGGCCTGACCGCCTTCGAGCTGCTGGTCCAGTTCCTGCAGGCCTACATCTTCGTGATGCTGGCCAGCAGCTACATCGCCGGTGCCCTGGAAGAGGCGCACTGAGCCCCGGGGCCCAGGCCCCGCCGAGAACCACCTCCCGATCGCCCGGTGGCCAATCACCACCGGTTCACCACCCTGCAAAGGACAACGTCAATGAGCATCCTCGCTGAGGGCACTGTCTACGGTTCCGTCGCCTCCCTGGGCTACGGCCTCGCCGCCATCGGCCCCGGCATCGGCGTCGGTCTGATCTTCGGTAACGGTGTCCAGGCCATGGCCCGCCAGCCCGAGGCTGCCGGTCTCATCCGTTCCAACATGTTCATCGGCTTCGCGCTGACCGAGGCGCTCGCCCTCATCGGCATCGTCATGCCGTTCGTCTTCGGCAACAAGTAATCCTGCCGCAGACCCTTTCGAGGAAGGTCCAGAAATGAGCATCGTGGCTCAGCTCGCGGCTGAGGAGAAGATGAACCCTCTTCTCCCCAACTGGCCCGAGATCGTTATCGGCCTGCTCTGCTTCTTCATCGTCTTCGGTCTGCTCGGCAAGAAGCTCCTCCCCAGCATCGAGAAGGTGCTGTCGGAGCGCCGGGACGCGATCGAGGGCGGTATGGAGCGCGCCGAGGCCGCTCAGGCCGAGGCCCAGGCCGTGCTTGAGCAGTACCGCGCCGAGCTTGCCGAGGCGCGCCACGAGGCTGCCCGCATCGTCGAGCAGGCTCGCGAGCAGGGCGCCGCCCAGCTCGCCGAGATGCGCGAGGAGGGCCAGCGTCAGCGCGAGGCCATCGTCGCCGCCGGTCACGCGCAGATCGAGGCCGACAAGAAGCAGGCGACTGCCGCCCTGCGCCAGGACGTGGGTTCGCTGGCCACCCAGCTGGCTTCCCGCATCGTGGGTGAGTCCCTTGAGGACCACACCCGGCAGAGCGGCGTCATCGACCGCTTCCTGGACGAGCTGGAGGCCAAGGCCGCCGTTGCTCAGGGTGCGGCCAAGTGATCGGCGCCAGCCGCGAGGCCCTCGCCGCCGGTCGGCAGAACCTGGAGAGCCTGACCGACTCCACCTCGGTGGACGCGGCCAAGCTCGCCGAGGAGCTCACCGCCGTCACGGCCGTCCTGGACCGTGAGGTGTCGCTGCGCCGCGTCCTGACCGACCCGTCGCGGTCGGGCCAGGACAAGGCCCAGCTGGTCACCTCGCTGCTGACCGGCCAGGTCTCCGGCGAGGCCGTCGACCTGGTCTCCGGTCTGGTCCGCTCCCGCTGGTCGGGCTCGCGCGACCTGGTGGACGCGACCGAGGAGCTCGCCGCGTACGCCGAGATCATCGCCGCGGACAAGGCCGGCTCCCTGGACGACGTCGAGGACGAGCTCTTCCGCTTCGGCCGGGTGGTGAGCGGCTCGCACGAGCTGCGCTCCGCGCTGACCGAGCCGAAGGCCGGTGCCGTCGCCAAGGCCGAGCTGATCAAGAAGCTGCTCGGCGGCCGGGCCAACGCCGGCACCGTCCGGCTGGTCACCGCCCTCGTCAACGTGCCGCGTGGCCGTAGCCTGGAGCAGGGCCTCGAGTCCTACTCGAAGCTCGCTGCCGCGCGCCGTGGCCGCGTGGTGGCCCTGGTCACCACCGCGGTGCCGCTGTCGGACACCCAGAAGGAGCGCCTGTCCGGCGCTCTGGGCCGGATGTACGGCCGCCAGGTCCACCTGAACATCGACGTCGACCCCGAGGTCATCGGCGGCGTTCGGGTGCAGATCGGCGACGAGATCATCAACGGCACGGTGTCGAGCCGCCTTGAGGGCGCTCGCCAGTCGCTCGAAGGCTGAGCACCGGAGCAGCACATCCGACCCTCGGTCGGGAAACCGGCTCCCCAAGGAGCCGGCAAATCGTACGGCCGGTTCGGAAGACCCGGCCGAGAGTCGAATACTTGCGGCCCTCAATGGCGGGCCGAGGATCGCAAACTAGGAGAGCAGGGAAGCCTGATGGCGGAGCTTACGATCCGTCCGGAGGAGATCCGGGACGCGCTGGCCGACTTTGTCCAGTCGTACCAGCCGGACGCCGCTTCTGTGGAAGAGGTCGGCACGGTCACTGACGCGGCGGACGGCATCGCCCATGTCGAGGGTCTGCCCTCGGTCATGGCGAACGAGCTGCTGAAGTTCGAGGACGGCACGCTCGGCCTCGCGCTGAACCTCGACACCCGCGAGATCGGTGTCGTCGTCCTCGGTGAGTTCGGCGGCATCGAAGAGGGCCAGACCGTGCGCCGCACCGGCGAGGTCCTCTCGGTTCCGGTCGGCGACGGCTACCTCGGCCGCGTCGTGGACCCGCTGGGCAACCCGATCGACGGCCTGGGCGACATCGCCTCCACCGGCCGTCGCGCCCTGGAGCTGCAGGCCCCCGGCGTCATGGCCCGCAAGTCGGTCAAGCAGCCGCTGCAGACCGGCATCAAGGCCATCGACGCGATGACCCCGATCGGCCGCGGCCAGCGCCAGCTGATCATCGGCGACCGCCAGACCGGCAAGACTGCGGTGGCCGTCGACACGATCATCAACCAGCGCGACAACTGGCGCTCGGGCGACCCGGAGAAGCAGGTCCGCTGCATCTACGTCGCCGTGGGCCAGAAGGGCTCCACCATCGCGTCCGTCCGCGGCGCCCTGGAGGAGGCCGGCGCGCTGGAGTACACCACCATCGTGGCCGCTCCCGCCTCCGACCCGGCCGGCTTCAAGTACCTCGCCCCGTACACCGGTTCGGCCATCGGCCAGGAGTGGATGTACGACGGCAAGCACGTCCTGATCATCTTCGACGACCTGTCGAAGCAGGCCGAGGCCTACCGCTCCGTCTCCCTGCTGCTGCGCCGCCCGCCGGGCCGCGAGGCCTACCCGGGTGACGTCTTCTACCTGCACTCCCGCCTGCTGGAGCGCTGCGCCAAGCTGAACGACGCCCTGGGCGGCGGCTCGATGACCGGTCTGCCGATCATCGAGACCAAGGCCAACGACGTCTCGGCGTACATCCCGACCAACGTCATCTCCATCACCGACGGCCAGTGCTTCCTGGAGTCCGACCTGTTCAACGCCGGCATCCGCCCGGCCGTGAACGTCGGCATCTCGGTCTCCCGCGTCGGTGGCTCCGCCCAGATCAAGGCCATGCGTTCGGTCGCCGGCCGCCTGCGTCTGGACCTCGCCCAGTACCGTGAGCTGGAGGCCTTCGCCGCCTTCGGTTCCGACCTGGACGCGGCCTCCAAGGCCCAGCTGGAGCGCGGTGCGCGCATGGTCGAGCTGCTGAAGCAGGGTCAGTACCAGCCGTTCCCGGTCGAGGAGCAGGTCGTCTCCATCTGGGCCGGCACCACCGGCAAGATGGACGACGTCCCGGTCGCCGAGATCCGTCGCTTCGAGCGCGAGTTCCTGGACCACGTCCGCCTCCAGCACAAGGACCTGCTGGCCGGCATCGTCGAGACCGGTCTGCTGGCCGACGGCACCGTCGACGCGCTGACCACCGCGATCGAGGCGTTCAAGCAGGGTTACCAGACCGCTGACGGCAAGCTGCTCTCCGAGCAGGCCTGAGTCCGGTAGCGAGGGAAAGGACGTAACGACCCATGGGAGCACAGCTTCGGGTCTACAAGCGCCGGATCCGCTCTGTCACCGCGACGAAGAAGATCACCAAGGCGATGGAGATGATCTCCGCGTCGCGCATCGTCAAGGCGCAGCGCGCGGTGGCCGCCTCCACTCCGTACGCCGATGAGCTCACCCGGGCGGTGACGGCGGTGGCCACCCGGTCCAACGCCAAGCACCCGCTCACCACCGAGAACCCGGACGCCAAGCGCGCCGCCGTCCTGCTGATCACGGCGGACCGCGGTCTGGCGGGCGGTTACTCGACCAACGCCATCAAGGCCGCCCAGACGCTCACCGAGCGCCTGAAGGCCGAGGGCAAGGACGTGGTGACGTACATCATCGGTCGCAAGGGCGTCTCGTACTACTCGTTCCGCGGTCTGACGATCGAGGACTCGTGGACGGGATTCTCGGACAAGCCGACCTATGGTGACGCGAAGACCGTGGCGGCCGACCTGATCACGGCCTTCACGGCCGAGACCGGCGGCGTGGACGAGCTCCACCTGATCTCGACCGAGTTCGTGTCCATGCTGACGCAGAACGCGGTGGAGGCCCGGCTGCTGCCGCTGAAGCTGGACGAGGTCCAGCTCAGCGACCAGTCGCCGGCCAAGTCGGAGATCTTCCCGCTGTACGACTTCGAGCCGTCGGCGGAGGGCGTCCTGGACGCGCTCCTGCCGCGGTACGTCGAGAGCCGGATCTACAACGCGCTGCTGCAGTCGGCCGCTTCCGAGCACGCCGCCCGCCGCCGCGCGATGAAGAGCGCGACGGACAACGCCGGCGAGCTCATCAAGTCGCTCACGCGGCTTGCCAACTCGGCCCGTCAGGCCGAGATCACCCAGGAAATCAGCGAGATTGTCGGTGGCGCCAACGCGCTCGCTGACGCCAGCCGCGGGAGCGAATGAGTATGACCACCACTGTTGAGCCGACCACGGCGACGGGCCGCGTCGCGCGGGTCATCGGCCCGGTCGTCGACGTGGAGTTCCCCGTCGACGCGATCCCGGACATGTACAACGCCCTGCACGTCGAGGTGGACAACCCCGACGGCTCGGGCAGGAAGACCCTGACCCTGGAGGTCGCCCAGCACCTCGGCGACGGCCTGGTCCGCGGCATCTCGATGCAGCCGACCGACGGCCTGGTCCGCGGTTCGCAGGTCACCGACACCGGTGCCGCGATCTCCGTGCCGGTCGGTCAGATCACCAAGGGCAAGGTCTTCAACGCCCTGGGTGACGTGCTGAACGTCGACCAGGCGGAGTTCGACAAGCAGGTCGAGGTCCGCTGGCCGATCCACCGCAAGGCCCCCGAGTTCAAGGACCTCGAGTCCAAGACCGAGATGTTCGAGACCGGCATCAAGGTCATCGACCTGCTCACCCCGTACGTCCAGGGTGGCAAGATCGGTCTGTTCGGTGGCGCCGGTGTCGGCAAGACCGTTCTGATCCAGGAGATGATCTACCGCGTCGCCGAGAACTTCGGTGGTGTGTCGGTGTTCGCCGGCGTCGGCGAGCGCACCCGTGAGGGCAACGACCTCATCGACGAGATGGTCGACTCGGGCGTCCTGGACAAGACCGCGCTGGTCTTCGGCCAGATGGACGAGCCGCCGGGCACCCGTCTGCGCGTCGCGCTCTCCGCGCTGACCATGGCGGAGTACTTCCGTGACGTCGAGAAGCAGGACGTGCTCCTCTTCATCGACAACATCTTCCGGTTCACCCAGGCCGGTTCCGAGGTGTCGACCCTGCTCGGCCGCATGCCCTCCGCGGTGGGCTACCAGCCGAACCTGGCCGACGAGATGGGCCTCCTCCAGGAGCGCATCACCTCGACCCGTGGTCACTCGATCACCTCGATGCAGGCGATCTACGTCCCCGCGGACGACCTGACCGACCCGGCC
The DNA here is from genome assembly GCF_055575155.1 of Kitasatospora sp. NPDC034533. Lineage (NCBI taxonomy): Bacteria > Bacillati > Actinomycetota > Actinomycetes > Kitasatosporales > Streptomycetaceae > Kitasatospora > Kitasatospora sp. NPDC034533. The sequence goes on along the minus strand of NZ_JBVITE010000048.1, from coordinate 41,164 downwards.
CCGGCCACCACCTTCGCCCACCTGGACGCGACCACCGTTCTGTCGCGTCCGATCTCGGAGAAGGGCATCTACCCGGCCGTCGACCCGCTGGACTCCACGTCCCGCATCCTCGACCCGCGGTACATCGCGCAGAACCACTACGACACGGCCGTCCGCATCAAGGGGATCCTGCAGAAGTACAAGGACCTCCAGGACATCATCGCGATCCTCGGCATCGACGAGCTGTCCGAAGAGGACAAGATCACGGTCCACCGTGCCCGTCGCATCGAGCGCTTCCTCTCGCAGAACACCTACGTGGCGAAGCAGTTCACCGGTGTCGAGGGTTCGACCGTGCCGCTGTCGGAGACCATCGAGGCCTTCAACGCGATCGCGGACGGCAAGTACGACTCCGTCCCGGAGCAGGCCTTCTTCATGTGCGGTGGCATCGAGGACCTGGAGAAGAACGCCGCCGAGCTGGCGAAGAAGTAATCGCGGCCGGTAGCAGCTGTGAGTGACCGTGAGGGGTGGCCCCCGAGCCTGGGGACCGCCCCTCACGTCGCATCGGGCTGTGATTCCGGTCAAATCCGTGCCGCCGGTTTCATGCCGGGGGCGCGGGGCCGTTATTCTTACCGAAACTCCCGAGTAATCGGGCGTTGCATGAGCCTAGGAGCCCACGTTGGCTGAGCTGCACGTCGAGCTGGTCGCAGCCGACCGCAAGGTGTGGTCCGGTGCGGCCACCATCGTCGTCGCCCGTACGGCCTCCGGTGACACCGGCATCATGCCGGGCCACACCCCGGTGCTGAGCGTGCTGGAGACCGGTCCCGTCACCATCCGCACGGTGGACGGCGGCACCGTGATCGCCGCGGTGCACGGCGGCTTCATCTCCTTCGCCGACAACAAGCTGTCTCTGCTCGCGGAGATCGCCGAGCTGGCGGACGAGATCGACGTCGCGCGTGCCGAGCGCGCACTGGAGAAGGCCAAGTCGGACCTGGACGAGCACGCCGAGCGGCGCGCCGAGGTCCGTCTGTTCGCGGCGCGCGGCCTCAAGGCCCACGCCTGAGTGCGCCGGACCCCGGCTTAGCGGGGTCGACCGACGGTCCCGGGGACGCGTGAGCGTGACCCCGGGACTGTCGTCGTAGTTGGTAGGTCAGCGCGGTCGCTTGATACGACCGCTACGGGGAACGCGGGTAGCGAGGAGGTGGGTGAGCATGGTCCTCGCGCTTGTGGTGTGTGCGGCGGTCGTGGCCCTGGGTGTGATGGGCTTGATGGCCTTCGCCGTACGGCGCCGCCTGATCCAGCGGGTCGGCGGCACCTTCGACTGCAGCTACCGGCTCAAAATGCCCGCCGACGCCTCGACGCAGCCCGACCTCGACGAGAACGGCAGACCCACCTCGGCCCCGGTCCCCCCGACCGACGGCAAGGGGTGGGTTTTTGGTATCGGCCGCTACAGCGGTGACTCCATCGAGTGGTTCCGTGTCTTCTCGTACGCCCCGCGGCCGCGCAAGGTGCTGCCGCGCCGGGAGATCGAGGTGCTCGGCCGGCGCTACCCGGAGGGCCAGGAGGAGCTGGCGCTGCTGTCCGGTTCGGTGGTGCTGCGCTGCCTCCACAACGGGGCGCCGCTGGAGCTGGCGATGAGCGAGGACGCGCTGACCGGCTTCCTGGCCTGGCTGGAGGCGGCCCCGCCCGGGCAGCGGGTCAACGTCGCCTGACCTGCCCCTCGGGGCGGTCCGAGGAATCTCGCCGGGTGCGCGACGCGAACGGCCGGACACGCCCTAGGCTGACCGCATGGTCAATCTGACGCGCATCTACACCCGTACCGGCGATGACGGCACCACCGCCCTGGGCGACATGAGCCGGACCACCAAGACCGATCCGCGGCTGGTCGCGTACGCGGACGCCAACGAGGCGAACGCGGCGATCGGGGTGGCCCTGGCCGTCGGGGAGCTGCCGGAGGACGTGACGGCGGTGCTGGTCCGGGTCCAGAACGACCTGTTCGACGTGGGGGCGGACCTGTCCACGCCGGTGGTCGAGGACCCGAAGTACCCGCCGCTGCGCGTGCTCCAGTCGTACGTCGACCGGCTGGAGGGGGACTGCGACCACTACCTGGAGCAGGTGGAGAAGCTGCGCAGCTTCATCCTGCCCGGCGGCACGCCCGGCGCGGCCCACCTGCACCTGGCCTGCACGGTGGTGCGGCGGGCCGAGCGCTCGACCTGGGCGGCGATCGCGGAGCACGGCGACAGCGTCAACCCGCTGACCGCGAAGTACCTCAACCGGCTCTCCGACCTGCTGTTCATCCTGGCCCGGGTGGCCAACAAGGAGCGCGGCGACGTGCTCTGGGTCCCGGGGGAGAACCGTTAGACCCCGGTCCGGGTCTTCTCGGTGACCACCCGGCCGTTCTCGACCGTCACGCCGGCCGGCGGCTGCTTGGGCCAGATGGAGTAGCAGCCGGCCACGACCACGTTGACCACGGCCGCGATGCCCAGCTTGACGTACCACTGGGTGAAGGTGCCGAAGTGGGCGGAGCCGCCGGAGAGCGGGACGAGCAGGGTGATCAGGCTCAGCGTGATCGCCGCCGAGACGACCGTCCGGCCGGCGATCTGCCACTCGTACCTGGTCCGCTCCGGCCCGTACTTCGGGGAGGGCAGCGGCTTGGGGCCGCCGGCGAAGCGGTACAGGAAGTGCCGGTCGGCCCAGCGGACCAGTGAGGGGCCGTAGCCGATCGAGAAGCCCGCGTAGCTCGCCGCCAGGGCGTGGGTCCAGCTCGGGACGGTGCCGCCGCGCAGGTCGAGGACGGTGAGCGCGTACAGGGTGAGGTCCACCACCGGCAGGCCGACCAGCAGCGCGGTGCTGGTGCGGCGCAGGCGCAGCAGGTAGCGGGCGGCGAGGCCGAGGCCGAGCAGGATCCAGAAGGAGATCTCGGCCGCGACGATGAGGGTGACGATCACGTTCTGCTCCCGGTGTTTCGGCGGTGTTCCCAGGCTCGCGCGCGGACGGGCCGGTGTCGTCGTCGCGGGGTGCCGTCCGGGACTGCACCTTTCGATGTAGCGGGCTCCTCCTCGGACCGGAGTCGGGCGGGTCGCCGGGATGGTGAGATGGGAACGTGCCCCTCCCGTTCCGTGCCCTCCCCCCGCGCCGGCTGGACCAGCTGATCGCCCTGTGCGGGCTGCTCGGCGGCGCGGTGCTGATCGTCTTCAAGGTGTACGACCGGGCAGAGACCGTGCCGGTGTGGGCGGTGGTGCTGCCGCTGGTGGTGATGGCGGGGCTGGAGCTGGTCCGGCGCACCCGGCCGGTGCTCGCGGTGACGGTCGGCGGGCTGGCCTTCGCGGCGAGCCTGTTCGTCGGCAGCCTGCTGGCGACGCTGATCATGTACACCGACCTGCTGTACGCGGCGGTGCTCTACGGCGGCCCGCGGATGTCCCGGGTGCTGCACCTGACCGGCGGGGCCACCGTGCTGGTGCTGTCCGTCCTGGCCTGGTACACCGGTGGCACCTCGGCCGGGCTGCTGATCGTGGTGGTCAGTTCGCTGGTCTTCCTGGCGCCCGTGTGGACCGGCGACCTGGTGCGCAGGCACCGGCAGGAGGCGGAGACCGAGCGGCTGCGGGCGGAGCAGACGGCGCTGCTCTCGGAGATGGACCGGCGCGAGGCGGTCGGCGCCGAGCGGGCCCGGATGGCGCGGGAGCTGCACGACGTGGTGGCCAACCACCTGTCGGCGATCGCGATCCACGCCACCGGTGCGCAGTCGGTGGCCCGGCGCCGCCGCCTGCCCGAGGACGATCCGCTGGTGGAGGTGCTGGCGGTGATCCGGGAGAACAGCGTCCAGGGTTTGGCCGAAATGCGTCGCATGATCGGACTGCTCCGGGACAGCGGCGGGGGAGAGGTGGACGAGTCCTACGCGGCGCCCGACCTGGCCGCCGTGGACTCCCTGCTGGCCAAGGCCCGCGCGGCCGGCCGGGACGTCGGGCTGGACTTCGAGCTGGAGGAGCGGGGCGAGCGCGGCGAGCTGCCGGTGCCGGTCGGGCTGGCCGCCTACCGGATCGTCCAGGAGTCGCTGACCAACGCGCTCAAGCACGCCGGGCCCGGTCTGGTCAGCCTGCGCCTGGAGTTCGGGCCGCGGGAGCTGCGGATCGCGGTCGACAGCCCGTACCGCGACGAGCCGGGGCGCGGTCTGCCCGGGGCCCGGGCCGGGCTGGTGGGCATGGCGGAGCGGGCCGGGCTGCTCGGCGGCAGCTTCGAGGCCGGGCCGAAGGACGGATGCTGGAGCGTGCGCGCGGTGCTGCCGCGCGCCGGGGAGAACGAGGGGCGGGCATGACGATCAGGGTGCTGGTGGCCGAGGACCAGGCGGCGGTGCGGGCGGCGCTGGTGATGATCCTGCGCGCCGAGCCGGAGTTCGAGGTGGTCGGGCAGGCCGCCGACGGCGAGGAGGCCGTCCGGCTGGCGCTGGAGCTGCGGCCGGACGTGGTGCTGATGGACGTGCAGATGCCCCGGCTGGACGGTGTCTCGGCGACCCGCGAGGTGGTCGCCGCCGGGGCCGGCCAGGTGCTCGTGCTGACCACCTTCGACCTGGACGAGTACGTCTACGGCGCGCTGCGGGCCGGGGCGGCCGGGTTCCTGCTCAAGGACCTGGAGGCGGACACCCTGGTCGAGGGCATCCGTACGGTGGCGCGCGGGGACGGCATGCTGGCGCCCTCGGTGACCAGGCGGCTGATCGGGGCGTTCGCCCGCCCGGACCGGCCGGTCGGGCCGGAGGCCCGGGCGGCGGTGGAGGCGCTGACCGGCCGCGAGCGGGAGGTGCTGGCCTGCATCGGGGCCGGGATGTCCAACGGGGAGATCGCGGCCCGGCTGGAGATGGCGGAGGCGACCACCAAGACGCACGTCAGCCGCATCCTGGCGAAGCTGCGGCTGCGCAGCCGGGTGCAGGCGGCGATCCTGGCGCAGGACCTCGGGCTGACGGTCTGACCGCAGCTGACGCGGCGTCAACTGGGCCTTCACGAGGTCGCGTTCCGGCTCGTCGGTCGGGTCCAAGGGCCTGGCTCCGGCCTCCGGGCACGGCCGGGCGGCCCGGCGGTGGGCGAAGGCCGGGCGGGAACCTGGCGCCGCCCGGTGTGGTCCGGCGCGTCCGCGGCGTTCGGCGGGCGGCCCGGGAGAGCGGGCGGCCCGGGAGAGCGGGCGGTCCGGGCCGCGAGCGCCGCCGACTCCGTCGGCTCCGGCCCGGCCGCGGGGTCCGCCCTGACGTGGTCGCGTCCGGGCGGGAGGGGCACGCCGCCGGCCCGGGTGGGTGCAGATCACACTCCCGATCGCTATTGCGGGCGGGATCCGCGCACTAGAGTCCGCCGTGAGCAGTGCGGCTCCTCCGGCGGTGATCCCTGCCCTGAGCCGCCTTCAGGGCCCGCCCGCGGGGCGGCGACGGCATCGGGAGACCCAGCCATGAGCAATGCGTCCAGCAAGCAGATCGCCGTGATCGGTGCCGGCCTGATGGGCGCCGGCATCGCCCAGGTGTCCGCGCAGGCCGGCCACCCGGTGGTGCTGCGGGACGTCACCGAGGAGGCGCTCCAGCGGGGCCTGGCGGGCATCCGCGCCTCGTACGAGAAGTTCGTCGCCAAGGGCAAGCTGAGCGCCGAGGACGCCGAGGCGGCACTGGGCCGGATCACCACCACCACCGACCTCGGCGCGGTCGCCGACGCCGACATCGTGGTCGAGGCGGTGTTCGAGAAGCTGGAGGTCAAGGAGGGCGTCTTCCGGGAGCTGGACAAGCTCGCCAAGGACGGCGCCGTGCTGGCCTCCAACACCTCGGCGATCCCGATCACCCGGATCGCCGCCGCCACCCAGCGCCCGGAGTCGGTGGTCGGCGTCCACTTCTTCTCGCCGGTCCCGATGATGAAGCTGGTCGAGCTGGTCCGCGGCTACAAGACCAGCGACGAGACGCTGGCCGACGCCCGCGCCTACGCCGAGGGCGTCGGCAAGGAGGTCGTGGTGGTCAACCGCGACGTGGCCGGCTTCGTGACCACCCGCCTGATCACCGCGCTGGTCGTCGAGGCCGCCAAGCTGTACGAGTCGGGCGTGGCCACCGCCGAGGACATCGACACCGCCTGCCGGCTCGGTTTCGGCCACGCGATGGGCCCGCTCCAGACCGCCGACCTGACCGGCGTGGACATCCTGCTGCACGCCGCCCGCAACATCTACACCGAGACCCAGGACGAGAAGTTCGCCGCGCCGGAGATCATGGCCCGCATGGTCACCGCCGGTGACCTGGGCCGCAAGAGCGGCCGCGGCTTCTACCCGTACGAAGGCAAGTGACCCGGACGCGTCCCACGGGCGGCGGGCCGCGCGGTCCCGGCACCGTACGGCCCGCTCCGCCGGGGCGGGTGAGTTTCCTCACCTCGGGTGCGCAGACGGGTGATTTGGGCGGTAATCGAGCGTAGGTGTGGGGGCGACCTGCGTATATTCCCTCGGACGGGTGAAGTTGCCTCAGATCTGGCCGGAACCAGCAACCTGTGGAGCCGGTTCACCGTCAGATGGGGGAACCCGGCATTTCGCCCGGGTCCGGATGTAAGGGGCCACGGCCCTCCCGGACGCACCCCCGCCCCGTACCCGGCACGGCCGGGGCGGTCCCACCCCGCAGCAGGCCGTCCAGGCGAAGGAGGAGAGCATGCGCATCACCGGCGACCACACGGCGCTGGCCATCGAAGGCCGCCTCGACGTGCGCACCGCCGCCGACGCGCGAGCCCGGCTGCACCAGGCGGTGGACGGCGGCCTGGGCGACCTCGTCCTCGACCTCGGGCGGCTGGAGTTCTGGGACGCCACCGGGCTCGGCGTGATCATGGGCACCCACCGGCGGGCCGGCCGGATCGGCCGCCGGCTGGTGCTGCGCTCCGTCCCGGCCCAGCTCCAGCGGCTGCTGGTGGCCACCAAGCTGCACCGCATCCTGGCCGTCGACGGCGCCGCCGAGGCGCACGGAGCCGCCTTCTGACGCCGTGCCGCCCGCGCACCGGGCTCCGGGTGCCGTGAGCCGGTCCGGCGGGATCCACCGGACGCGCCCTCCCTCCCGCGAGCCACCCGCCCTCCCGTGACCCGCGCGCCGCACCGCGCGCCCGCGCGCCACCGCCCCCACCGGGCAACGCCCCTGGTCAGCGCCGCCCGCCCGGCGGCGGCCCCGGACGCCCCTGCACGGGCGGGCCCGAATGTGCGAGAGTCTGCCCGTCAGAAGACGGCCGCCGGGGCTGCCTCCAGCCCGGCCGAGGCCGCGACGGGACGTCAGCCGGACGGCGCGGGGCGCCGACGGCCAAGCACGATGCGGAGCAGAACGTGGCACAGCCTTCCGGGGAGTTCCGTCAGGAAGCCGTCCGCCCGCGCAGCGGCGAACTGGTCTCCGGCGGCCTGCTGGTGGGCGTCGGAGCCCCGGACGGCTCCGAGGCCAGGCCGTGCCCCGAGGAGTGGCGCCCGCACCCCCGGCGGATCGAGCGCAGCGAGCCCGCCCGCGGCCCGGCCGGCGGCGTCGGCCGCGCGGTCGGCCCGCTCGCGCTCGGCGCCGGCCCCGCCGACCTGCCGATGCTGGACCGCGAGGCCGACATCGCCGAACTGCTCGCCCTGCTCGCCGAGGGCCGCTCGATACGCCTGGTCGGCCAGGCCGGCTCGGGCCGCAGCGCACTGCTGTCGGCCGTCGCCGAGGCCGCCGCCGACCTCGCCCCCGGCGGTGTGGTGCAGCTCAGCGGGCACCGCCGCACCGTCCCCGACCTGCTCCAGGACCTCTTCGCGGCCACCCACCACGCCCCCGGCTTCCGGCCCGACCCCGCGCAGCTGGCCGTCCACCTCGCCGAGGTCGACGCGATCGTCGTGATCGACTCCGCCGAGCCCTCCGGCGCCGAGCTGGAGCAGCTGCTCGCCGCCGCCCCCCGCTGCGCCTTCCTGATCTCCGCCGCCCCGGACGGCCCGCCGCTGCCGGCCGGCTCACGGCTCCAGGACCACCTGGTGGCCGGGCTCTCCCGCTCCGCCTGCCTCGCCCTCACCGCCCGGCTGGCCGGGCGCCCGCTGGACGTCGCCGAGAAGGCCTGGGCGGTGGACCTCTGGTTCGAGTCCGAGGGCCTGCCGCTGCGCTTCGTCCAGGCCGCCGCGCTGCTGCGCCAGCGCGACGTCTCGGTGGACGCCCTGGTCGCCGCCGAGGACGACCGGATGGACGTCTTCGGCGCGGTCGCCGAACCCGCCCACGACCCGGACCCGGCCGTCCGGGAGAACGCGCTGCGCCGCACCGTCCCGCTGCCCTCGGTGCCGGAGACCGCCTCGCCCGCCGTCCGGCTCGCCGAGGGGCTCAGCGAGCCCGCGCAGGCCGTGCTGCGGCTCGCCGTCGCGCTCGGCGGCGAGTGCCCCACCGCCCCGCACCTGCCGGCGCTGATCGACGTCGGGCAGGGCGAGGCCGCCCTCGCCGAACTCACCGACGCCGGGCTGGCGGTGTCCGTCGACGGGCACCACCGGCTGACCGCCGGCGCGCTCGAACTGCTCGCCCCGCACTGGCCGGCCCGCGGCTGCGTCGACGGCGCCGCCCAGCACTTCGCCTGGTGGGTCGGGCACAGCTCGGTGACGCTGGAGCAGATCGCCGCCGAGGCCGAGGTGGTGATCGGCGTGCTGCTCGCCGACCGCGCCGCCGGTCGGCACGACGCGGTGGTCCGGCTCGCCCGGGCGGCGGCTCCCGCGCTGGCGCTGTCGCTGCGCTGGGGAGCCTGGGAGCGGGTGCTCGAACTCGGCCTGGAGGCGGCCCGCCGCACCGGTTCGCCGGTCGACCAGGCCTGGTTCCACCACGAGGCGGGGGTCCACGCGATCTGCGTCCGCCAGCCGTCCCGGGCCATCGCCGAACTGGAGACCGCGCTCACCCTGCGGGCCGCGGCGGGGGAGCAGCGCGGGGTGGCCGCCGCCGGCCGGATGCTGGAGCTGCTGCGCGCCGAGGGCCGGCAGCTGCCCGCCGCCGCGCCCGCCGTGGTGGCGCCCGCCCGGGCGCCGGTGATCCGCAAGATCGCGGCCCGGGTGCCGGCCGGCCTGAAGTCCAGCAGGCGGCGGCGGGCGGCCGTGCTCTCCACGGCCGTGCTGACCCTGGGGGTGCTCGGCACGGCGGTGGCGATGAGCTTCAGCGGGCCGGACGGGACCAAGGGGACGGAGCCGCACGGCGGCCGGCCGGACTCCGGCGTCGGCACCCAGGACGCGCCGCACCCGCAGCCCTCCGGCAGCGGCGGCGCGGGTACGACCGGGGCCGGGCCGGGCAGCCCGGCGGGTCAGGGGACCGGCCCGGGGCCGTCCGCGAGCGGCGGCGCCTCGCACCCGTCGGGCACCTCGCCGACGAGGCAGCCGAGCTCCCCGCCGACGGTGGGCGGGTCGCAGGCCCCGCAGCCGTCCGCGCCGGGCCGATCGCAGCAGCCGGATCCGCAGCCGGGCCAGCCGCAGCCGCCCCAGCAGAGCGGGCAGCCCTCGACGTCACCGACGCCGAGCCACAGCCCGTCCTCCCCGGCGAGCACCCCGAGCACGCCGGCCACCTCCGGGTCGCCGACGAGCCCGAGCGGGCCGGCCAGCCCGACCAGCCCGGGGGCCGGTCAGAACAGCTTGAGCTTGTCGTCGTCGATGCCGCGCAGCTCGTCGTAGTCGAGCACCACGCAGCCGATGCCGCGGTCGGTGGCCAGGACGCGGGCCTGCGGCTTGATCTCCTGGGCGGCGAAGACGCCCTTGACCGGGGCGAGCAGCGGGTCCCGGTTGAGGAGTTCGAGGTAGCGGGTGAGCTGCTCGACACCGTCGATCTCGCCGCGGCGCTTGATCTCGACGGCCACCGTGGCGCCGTCGGAGTCGCGGCAGAGGATGTCCACCGGGCCGATCGCGGTCGGGTACTCGCGGCGGATCAGCGACCAGCCGGAGCCGAGCACCTCCATCCGGTCGGCGAGCAGTTCCTGGAGGTGGGCCTCGACGCCGTCCTTGATCAGGCCCGGGTCGACCCCGAGCTCGTGGGACGAGTCGTGCAGCACCTCCTCCAGCGTGATGATCAGCTTCTCGCCGGCCTTGTTCTCCACCGTCCAGACCCCGTCGGCCTCCTTGAGGGCGCACGGCGGGGACATCCAGTTGAGCGGCTTGTAGGCGCGGTCGTCGGCGTGGATGCTGACGCTGCCGTCGGCCTTGACCAGGATCAGCCTGGTGGCGGAGGGCAGATGGGCGGAGAGCCGACCGGCATAGTCGACTGAGCAGCGGGCAATTACGAGACGCACGGTCGACCACGCTAGCCCACCAGGGCCAGTTGATGCGATTCCGCGACGGCGGGGTGAAGACGACGCGAACCCGTCCACCATGGAGGGCGCGCGGTCCCGCTGCCGCCCGTCGACGTCTGGCGCCCCTCCCCTCGGTTCGCTACGGTGTGTGACGGCACGCTTGCGGGATCGCTGTCAACGGGGATGGAGACTTCGGATGAACGATCCAACGGGATCCGGCCAATCTGGTGCGCCACACCGGATTTCCGTGGAAATCCACAGGAACGACCAGTCTGCCGAGCCGTCGACTGACACGCTGTTCTGAGCGCGTTCGGTATCCAGGACGTCACGTCCCGTGGTGCCGTCGCTCCTCGCGAAGGTGCCGGAAACCCCTGCCCCTCCGGTGTTCCGGACGCCCCATGCGAACTTCGCCCACCCTCACTGCTTGACCTACGCACGACCACCCGGGCGCCGCGCGGGTGGACCGCGAGAGGAGAATCCATGTCGCTCGACGTCTCACCGGCCCTGCTGGAGAAGGCCGAGCGGGGCGAGGTCGACGAGCGGGAATTCGTCGACTGCGTCCGCGTCTCGCTGCCCTACGCCTGGGACCTGATCAGCTCCCTGGTCGCCCAGGCGAAGGTCGACGGCACCGACTTCGCCGACAACCAGGTGCCGCCGCCCAGCGAGCAGGCCCGCGGCCAGCTGCTGCGCGCCCTCGCCAGCGACGCCATCCGGGGCGCGCTCCAGCGCCACTTCGGCGTCCGACTGGCCTTCCAGAACTGTCACCGGGTGGCGGTGTTCCTGCCGTCGGAGCCCAACGAGGCGCGGTACGAGCGCTTCACCTCCGTCCGGGAGCAGCTGCTGAACCAGTCCGAGGAACTGCGGGACTGCTGACCCGCCGCGGCGCCGGCCGCCCCGTCCCCGGTCCCGGGGGAGGGGCGGCGGCCCGGCTCTCAGCTCAGCTGCGGCAGCACCTCGGAGCCGAGCCGGGCGATGTTGTGCAGGGTCGCCTCGTGCTCCCCGCTGCCCTCGGCGAGCAGGGCGAAGCGCCGGATCCCGGTGCGTTCGGCGGTGGCCAGCAACCGGTCGGCGCACTGCCGCGGGGTGCCCACCGCGTGCAGGTCGCAGAGCAGCTCGGTGTACTGGCGAGGGTCGCGCATCGACCGCTCGCGGCCGTCCACCGTGCGGTGCGCGCCGAGGCCGTACTCGAACCAGCCGGGCATCGCGTTCAGCAGCGTGGACCGGGCCGCCGAGGTGCGGTCGTCGACCTGGGCCACCCCGGCCGCGACGTGCCGGCGGCCGACCCGGCGCAACTGCTCCTCGCTGCGCCCGGCGGCCAGCCAGGCGGACCGGTACAGCTCCAGCATCCGCAGCTTGTCCTCGTCCCCGGAGTGCATGCCGAGCAGCATCGGCAGGCCGCGCTCGGCGGCCAGCCGCACCCCGCCCGGCGAGGTGCAGGCGACCACCACCGGCGGGCCGGCCACCGGACGCCCGGTGACGGTGAGCTCCTCGCCGAGGCCCTCGTCGTCCCGGCGCTGGCGCGGGAAGCGCACCGGGGCCGACCGCCCGCCGAGGCCGAGCCAGCTGCTCAGCCCCGCCCGCCGCACCGGCTCGGTGGCCCGCGGCACCACCGCGACCTCGGGGAAGGCGAACTGCGGGCCGTCCGCGCCCACCCGGGAGCCGCGCAGCCAGCGCAGCAGCAGGTCCAGCCGCTCCGGGAAGCCCCGCTCGAAGGCGTCCACCCCGCCGCCGAACACGTCCAGGTCGATCCACGGCCCGCCGCGGCCCACCCCGAGCGTGAACCGCCCGCCGGAGGTGAGGTGGAGCAGCGCGGCCTGTTCGCCGAGGGCCACCGGGTGACGGGTGGACAGCACGCTGACGGCCGTGCCGACGCCGATCCGGCGGGTGCGGCCGAGCAGCATCGCGGCCAGCGTGGCGGCGTCGGGACAGACCCCGTACGGCACGAAGTGGTGCTCGGCCAGCCAGACCCCGTCCAGGCCCGCGCGCTCGGCCTCGACGGCGGAGCCGACGGTGCGCTCCAGTGCCTCGCCGTGGCTCTGCCCGGGGAACTGGGCGGACAGCAGGAACAGGCCCACCCGCACCGATCCGGTGGCCGGCGGCAGCGCGCCCGCCCGCTGGGCCGAGGGCAGCGGCTCGCCGGAGACGGCCGTCACCGGGGGGACGGCGGACAGCGCCGGTCCGGTGGCGGGCGGCCGGACGCCGACGGGCCGGGCGGTCTCGACGCGGGCGGTGGTCTTGCTCATGGTGGGGCCTCCTCGGGTGCGCGCAGGGTCGCGGGCCCCGCCTCTTCCCCCTGTGGGTATCGGATGTCATGTGCCAATGGCACGCGGAACCCCCGATTTCCCCGATGATCGGGTGGATCTCTGCAAAAAGGCCGAAGTGCCGGACGGGGCCGTGGTAGTGGCCGTGCGGGAGCCGGGCCGGCCGTACGCTGGAACGGCCCACAGCCAGCAGGAGAGGAAGTCCGCCGTGCCGCGCCGCAACCGGATCAAGAGCGCCGCCCCCCGCGAGAGCGCCGAGCCGGCCGCGCCGCTCGGCGGTTCGCTGCGCCGCACCGAGAGCTACCAGGGCGACGACTGGGTGGTGCAGACGGTCGCCGGGACCTCGGGGCGCTCCTACCGCTGCCCGGGCTGCGACCAGGAGATCCCGCCGGGGGTGGGCCACGTGGTGGCCTGGCCGATGCACGGCGCGGGGGTGGACGACCGGCGGCACTGGCACCGCGCCTGCTGGGGAGCGCGCGAGCGCCGGGCCTCGAACCTGCTGCGGGGCCGCGGCGCCCCGCGGTACTGACGGGCCCCTCGCGGGAGCCGCTACGCGTCGCGCCGCTTGAGCACCACCGCGCCGCCGACCAGGGCCGCCGCCGTCCAGGCCAGGCAGATCAGGAATCCGGCCAGCGGACCGTACGGCTGGCCGTGCTGCTCGTACACCAGCAGCATCCGTGAGGCCGCGTAGTCGGGGAAGTAGTGGGCCAGGGTCCGGACCTTCGGCACCGCCGAGAGGATCGGCGAGAGCAGGAAGAAGAACGGCACCAGGACGCCGAGCGCGAGCGTCTGGTTGTGCAGCATCGCGGTGACGCCCGCCGCGAACAGGCAGAGCATCGTCAGGTACAGCGCGGCCCCGATCACCGCGCGCAGCACGTTGGGCGCGCCGATCGTGGTGGCGTGCGAGCCGAGCAGCGCCTGGCCGACGAAGAAGGTGACGAAGGCCGTCACCAGCGAGACGGCGAGGGCGAGCGCGCCGAGCACCACCGCCTTTCCGGCGAGCAGGGTGGCGCGCTGGGGGACGGCGGCCAGGGTGAGCCGGATCATGCCGCTGCTGTACTCGTTGCCGATCGCCAGCACGCCGAAGACGATGATCGCCAGCTCGCCGAGCTGGATGCCGGCGAAGGAGTTGCTGGTGGCGTCGAACGGGGCCTCCCGGCTGCCCCGGAACTCGGCGAAGTTGCTGTTGGTGAGCAGGGACAGCAGCGCGCCGATGCCGACCGTGACGACGAAGGTCAGCGCGAGCGTCCAGACGGTCGAGCGGACGCTGCGGATCTTCGTCCACTCGGAGCGCAGGACCGCGGGGAAGGACGCCATCTCAGTTCTCCTCGTGCCGTGCCGTGGTGGTCCGCCGGGCGCCGTCCGGCTGCCAGCCGGCGCCCCACCGTTCGGCCCGGTCGGCCGCTCCGGTCGTGTCCGGCTCCGGTCCGCCGCCCGCGTGGTACTCCACCGAGTCGGCCGTCATCCGCATGAAGGCCTCCTCCAGCGAGGCCTGCTGGGGGCTGAGCTCGTGCAGCACCACGCCGTGGCCCGCGAACAGCTCGCCGAGCCGGGCGATGTCCCCGTCGACCACCTCGTAGGCGCCGTCCGGGCCCGGCTCGTGGCGCAGGCCGGCCTCGGCCAGGACGTCGAGCAGCCGTTCGGGCTCCGGGCTGCGCATCCGGACGGCGGAGCGGGAGTTGCGCCGGATGAACTCCGGCATCGACAGGTCGGCGAGCAGCCGGCCCTTGCCGATGACCACCAGGTGGTCGGCGGTGACGGCCATCTCGCTCATCAGGTGGGAGGAGACGAAGACCGTCCGGCCCTCGGCGGCGAGGCGCTTCATCAGGTTGCGGACCCAGAGGATGCCCTCCGGGTCCAGACCGTTGACCGGCTCGTCGAACATGATGATCTCGGGGTCGCCGAGCAGGGCGGAGGCGATGCCCAGGCGCTGGCCCATGCCGAGGGAGAAGCCCCGGGCGCGCTTGCGGGCCACCGGGGTGAGGCCGACCAGGGCGAGCACCTCGTCCACCCGGCGCTCGGGGATGCGGTTGCTCTGGGCGAGCCAGAGCAGGTGGTCGCGGGCGGTGCGGCCGGGGTGGACGGCCTTGGCCTCCAGCAGGGCGCCGACGTACTTGAGCGGTTCGCTGAGCTGACCGTAGTGCTTGCCGTCGATGGTCACCCGGCCGGCGGTGGGGCGGTCGAGGTCGAGGATCATGCGCATCGTGGTGGACTTGCCGGCGCCGTTCGGGCCGAGGAAGCCGGTCACCACGCCCCGGGGGACCCGGAAGCTGAGCCGGTCCACCGCGAGGGTCCTGCCGTAACGTTTGGTCAGCTCGTGCAGCTCGATCATTCGTACTCCCTCAGTTCCTTGCCAGGCTAGGACAAAGGGGATATCGCGGCCCGCTGAGTGGGCCCGCGCGGCGCACCGCAATAGGTTGGGCGCATGACCCAGCTCCCCTCCGCAGTGTCCGTCCGCGAGAGCGGTACCGGAACACCCCTCGTGCTGCTGCACGCCTTTCCGTTGAACGCCTCGATGTGGTCGTCCCAACTGGACGCGCTGCCCGGCCTGACCGGGGACGAAGCGCGGGTGCTCGCCCCCGACCAGCGGGGGTTCGGCGGCACCGCGCTGGGCGGGGACGACCCCTCGCTGGACCTGGTCGCGGACGACCTCGCGCTGCTGCTGGACGCGGCCGGGATCGAGCGCGCGGTGGTCGGCGGGCTCTCCATGGGCGGCTACGTGGCGCTGGCCTTCGCCCGCCGCCACCCCGGCCGGCTCGCCGGGCTGCTGCTGGCCAACACCCGGGCCACCGCCGACACCGACGCCGTCCGGGCCAACCGGGAGCGGATCGCCGCCGCCGTCACCGCGCGGGACAGCGTGGGCCTGCTGCTGGACGAGCAGGTCGCGGCCGGGCAGCTCGGGCCGCACTCGCAGCACCTGGTGGAGCGGGTGCAGGCGATGGTCGCCGCCGCGCCGCCGGCCGCCGTCGCCTGGGCCCAGCGGGCCATGGCGGCCCGCCCGGACTCCCGGGACGTCCTGGCCGCCCTGCGGGTGCCGGTCGCGATCGTGGCGGGCGCCGAGGACGCCCTGGTGGCGCCGGAGGAGGCGGAGCTGATGCTGCGGGCCCGGCCGGACGCCGAGCTGACCGTCCTGCCCCGGGTGGGCCACCTGAGCGCCCTGGAGGCCCCCGAGGCCTTCGACGCCGCCGTGCGCGCCCTGCTCGCCCGGGTGGCCGCCGGATGAGTCAGGAGAGCCAGGACTCGGCGGCCTGGGACTACTCGGCACTGGAGGTGACCGGCCGGATGCCCGTGACCAACCGGGGCGAGGGACTGGTCGAACTGACCCTGGAACCGCTCGGCGAGGACTACTGGATGCGCCCGGGGGAGACCTTCATCGTCACCTCGTACGGCGACTACGGGCCCGGCCACCCCTTCGAGGTGCAGTACTGGCCCGACTCGGTGTCGGTCTGGTGCACCTCCTGGTTCGGCACCGTCTCGGACGACGAGGGCAACCAGCTCAGCAGCGGCCACCAGCGCCCCGACGGGGCCTACCCGCGGTAGACGCCGCCCGAGGTGATGACGGCGCGACAGCGGACAGGCCCTCACCCGGGCGGGTGAGGGCCTGTGGTGGTGCCGGGGGCGTGCGTCAGCGCGACTGCTGGGCGGGCACGCCCATGGTGTCGTCGTTCGGCAGCGAGGCGGCGGCCACGGCCGCGCCGGTCAGCGTCGCCAGCATCTCGCGGACGTTGGTCAGCTGGGCGTTGATGCTGTCGCGGCGGTTGGTGAGCGCCGCCAGCTCGCGCTCGGACTCGCTGCGGATGCGGTCGGCCTTGGCGTTGGCGTCGGCCACGATGTCCTCGGACTGGCGCTGAGCCGTCTCGACGGTCTGGCGGGCACGGCGCTCGGCGTCGGTGCGCAGCTTCTCGGCCTCCAGGCGCAGCTGCTCGGCCCGGTGCTCGATCTCGGCCAGGCGCTTCTCGGCCTTGGCCTGACGGGCGGCCAGGTCGCGCTCGGACTGCTCGCGGCGCTTGGCCAGGTTGGTTTCGAACTCCAGCGCGGCCTGGGCGGCCTTGGTGCGGGTCTCCTCGAAGAGGGCGTCCGCCTCCTCGCGCTTGTTCTGGGCGTCCTTGTTGGCCTCGGCGCGCAGCTGGGCGGCGTCGCTCTTGGCCTTGTCGACGATCCGCAGACCCTCGTCCTCCGCCTTGGCCTTGCGGTCCTTGGCGTAGTTCTCGGCCTCGGTGCGGACCTGCTGGGCGGCGGCC
Organism: Kitasatospora sp. NPDC034533; assembly: GCF_055575155.1. NCBI lineage: Bacteria > Bacillati > Actinomycetota > Actinomycetes > Kitasatosporales > Streptomycetaceae > Kitasatospora > Kitasatospora sp. NPDC034533. Next base: position 24,451 of record NZ_JBVITE010000048.1, on the reverse strand, counting down.
TCGGCGAGCTCGCGGTGCTGCTCGGCGGCGCGGTGCGCCTCGTCGCGCAGGTCCTTGGCCTCCTCCTCGGCGAGCCGCAGGATCTTCTCGACCCGGGCGCCGAGTCCGGCGTAGGAGGGCTCCTGCTCGACGACCGCCGCCTGGGCGGACTGGGTCTCCAGGTGGAGTTCCTCGATGCGCTTCTCCAGCGCGCTGATCCGGGTCAAGGCACTGTCACGGTCGGCCACCAGCTTGGTGATCCGCTCGTCGACCTGGGCGCGCTCGTACCCACGGCGCACCAGGTCGAAGCCGTGAGGGGAGTGACTGTCGCTCATGGGGTTCTGGGCTTCCTGTCGTCAAACCGCTGAGGTGGTTGAGGGAATCCTGACACGGTACCGGAGTGTCGGCGGCGATACGCCGTCCTCTCACGGACAATGACCGCCAATGTCCGCTCAATCGGGTGGTGAGCTCTTGGAGCGATTGCCACCCGACCGGGGGGAGCCAACTCCGGCACCGGCCTTGGCGCCCCCGTCCTTCTTGTTGCTGCTTCCCCCGTTGGCCTGGGCGACCGGTGACGGTGCCTCGAACGCCTCCAGGGCGGACAGCACGTCCTGGACCCTGGAGATCTCGGTGTTGATGTCCTTGCGGCGGCGCACCAGTTCGTCCAGCTCGCGCCGGCCCTCGTCGGTGACCCGCTTCGCCTCGGCCTTGGCCTCGGCGAGCAGCCGCTCGGCCTCCGCCTTCGCCAGCTCGACCTGCTCGTCCGCGGCCTCGTCGGCGTCCCGCAGCCGCTTCTCGGCCTCGGCGGCGGCCCGGTCCAGCCGCTCCTCCGCCTCGGTCTCGGCCGACCGGAGCTTGGCCTCGGCCTTCTCGATGAGCGCCTCGGCCCGGCTGGTGGAGTTCGCGAGCTTGGTCTCCGCCTCCTTCAGCAGGCCCTCGGCCTTGCGGACGGCGGACAGCCGGACCTTGCTGGCCTCCGCGGAGGCCTCCGAGGTCAGCTCGTTCGCCCGGTCCTCGGCGGCGGCGACCAGGGCCGCGGCGCGGTCCTCGGCCTCGGCGACGGTGGCCACCGCCTGCTCCTCGGCCTCGGTCAGCTGCTCCTGAGCGGCCGTCACCAGCGCGTCCACCCGCTCGCCGGCCGACTTCATGGCCGCCGCGTTCTCCTTGCGGGCGCGCTCGTGCAGCGCCTCCACCTCGGCGTCGGTGCGCTCGCGCAGCTCCTCGGCGCGCTCGCGGATCGCGGTCGCGTCCCGGCGGGCCTCGGCGAGCAGCGCGTCCGCGTCGGAGCGGCCCTTCTCGACCTCGGCCTGACCGGCCGCCTCGCCGGCGGCGACCAGCCGGTCGGCCTCCTTGCGGGCGGCGGCGACCATCGCGTCGGCCTGCTCCTCGGCGGCGGCGGTGGTGGCCAGCGCGGTGGTCTGGGCGTCCTCGCCGAGCGCCTCGGCGTCCGCGAAGGCCTTCTCCAGGACGGACTTGGCCCGCTCGCGGGTGGCCCTGTCGAACTGCTCGGCGGCCTCCCGGGTCTGCTCGTCGTAGGCGTCGGCGCGGGTGCGGGTGGCGCTCTCGTACTCGTCGGCCAGGGTGCGGGTGGCGAGGGCGTACTCCTCGGCCTCCGCGCGCAGACCGGCGGCCAGCTCCTCGGCGTCGGCGATGGTGCGGGCGCCCTGGGCCTCGGCCTCGGCCACCGTGCGGGCGGCCTGCGCCTCGGCCTCGGCGCGCAGCTGCTCGGCGGTCTCCTGGGCGGCGTGCAGCTCGGCCTCGGCGTCCGTGCGCAACTGCTCGTCGTAGGCCCGGGCCTCGGCGCGCAGGCGGGCGATCTCGTCCTCGGCGGCCTCCCGCTCGGCGGCCAGCTCCAGCTCGGTCTGCTCGCGCAGGGCGGTGGTCTCGGCCTCGGTACGGGCGCGCAGGTCGGCGGTCTCGCGGTCGACGAGCTCGCGCTGCTCGGCGGCCTCGCGCTCGGCCAGGGCGCGCAGCTCGGCGGCGTACGCGTCGGCGGCCTCGCGCTGCTCGGTGGTCTCGCGCTCGGCGAGGGCGCGCAGTTCGGTGGCGTCCTGCTCGGCGGCCTGCCGGACCTCGGCGGCCTCCTGCTCGGCGGCGGCCCTGAGCGCGGCGATCTGCTCGGCGGCGGCCTCGTGCATGCCGGCCACCGACTGGCGGACCTCGGCGGCCTCCTCCTCGGCGGCGGCGACCAGGCCGGCGCCCTCGGCCTTGGCGGCGGCGACCAGCTCTTCGCCCTCGGCCTTGGCCTGCTCCAGCTCGGCGGCGGCCTCGGCGCGGATGCCGTCGGCGGCGGCGCGGGCCTCGGACAGCGCCCGGCCGGCCTCGGCGCGGACGGTCTCGGCCTGCTCGTTGGCCAGGGCCAGCTCGGCGGCGGCCTTCTCGCGGGTGGCCTTGGCGTCCTTGGCGGCCTCGTCCCGGCGCCGTTCGGCGGTGGCCTCGGCCTGCTCCAGCGCCTCGTCGGCGGCGGTGCGGACCTCGGCGCTGTGCCGGTCGGCCGCCTCGCGGACCTCGGCGGCCTCGGCCGCGGTGCGCTCGGTGAGGTCGGCGGCGTGTTGTTCGGCCTCGGTGCGCACGCGTTCGGCGTGGGCCTCGGCGCTCTCGCGCAGCTGGGTGGTCTCCCGCTGGGCGAGGGCGCGCAGCTCGCCGGCGGCCCGCTCGGCCTCGGCCCGGGTGTCCGTGGCGTAGGCGTCGGCCTGCTCGCGGACACCGGCGGCGTAGGCGTCGGCGGTGGTGCGCTGCTCGTCGGCGTAGGCGTCGGCCTGCTCGCGGGCCTCGACGGCGTACGTCTTGGCGGCCTCGCGGACCTCGGCGCTGTGCCGGTCGGCGGCCTCGCGGGTCTCGACGGCGTACGCCTCGGCGGCGGTGCGGACCTCGGCGGCCTCGGCCGCGGTGCGCTCGGTGAGCTCGGTGGCGTGCTGTTCGGCCTCGGTGCGCACGCGTTCGGCGTGGGCCTCGGCGCTCTCGCGCAGCTGGGTGGTCTCCCGCTGGGCGAGGGCGCGCAGCTCGCCGGCGGCCCGCTCGGCCTCGGCCCGGGTCCGCTCGGCGGCCCGCTCGGCCTCCTCGCGGGCGGCCTCGGCGGCGTCCAGGTGCTCGGAGGTCTCCTCGCGCTCGCGGCGAAGCCCTTCGGCGGCGGCCTCGCGCTCGCGCCGGCTCTCCTCGCGCAGCGCGTTCGCGGCGGCCTCGGCCTCGGCCCGGGTACGGGCGGCCTCGGTGTCGGCCTCGGTGCGCACGCGTTCGGCGTCGGCCACCGCGGCGTCCCGCACGGCGTTCGCCTCGGCCTGCGCGTCGGCGGTCAGGGCCTGGGCCGCGGCGGACGCCTCGGCACGCACCCGCTGGTCGAACTCGGAGGCCTCGCGCCGCAGTTCGGCCGTCTCGCGCTCGGCGGCGGCCCGGTTCTCGGCGGCCGCGGCCTTGGCGGCGGCGAGCGCGTCCTGACCCTGCTGCTCGGCGGCGCCGGTGATCTTCTCGGCCTCGGCGCGGGCCCGGGCCAGGGTCTGCTCGGCCCGGCCCTGGGTCTCGGCGGCCTGCTCCTGGGCCTGCTCGCGCAGCCGCTCGATCTCCTCGGCGGCGCCCGCGCGCAGCTCGTCCGCGTCGGACTTGGCCTTGGTGAGCAGCTCCTCGGCGTTCTTCGCCGACTCCTCGATCTGGAGCACCGCCTGGCGGCGGGCCTCGCCGCGCACCCGGTCGGCCTCGGCGGCGGCCTGGGCGCGCAGCTCCTCGGCCTCGGCGCGCAGCCGGGCCGCCTCGTCCTGCATCCGCTCGATCCGCTCGCGGATCGCGGCGGCGTCGTCCAGGGCGGCGTTCTGGGCCTGCTCGACGGCGGCCTGGGCCTGCTCGCGCAGCCGCTGCGCCTCGGCGGCGGCCTCGGCGCGGATCCGCTCGGCCTCGGCGGCGGCCTCGCTCCGTGCGGTCTCGGCGTCCTGGTTGGCCCGGCCGAGGACCTCCTCGGCGGTCTTGGCGGCCTTGGCGAGGTGGACGGTGGCGTCCTTGGCGCCGGCCGCCCGGCCCTCCTCCTCGGCCTGGTTGCGCAGCCGCTGGGCGTCGGCCTCGGCCTGGGCGCGCAGTTCGGCGACCTCCCGCTCGGCCTGGGCGCGCAGCTCGGCGATCGCCGCCGCGGCCTCGGCCTTCAGCTCGGCGGCGACCGACTCGGCGGTGGCCCGCAGCCGCTCGCTCTCCTCGGCCGCGGCGGCCTTGGCGGCCTCGGCCTCCGCCTGCTTGGTGGCGGCCTCGGTCCGGACGGCCTCGGCCTCGGCGCGGATCGCCCCGGCCTCCTTGGTGGCCTGGGCGACCATCCGGGCGACCTCGGCGCGGGCGGTCTGCGAGCGCTGCTCGTTGGCGGCCTCGCCGTCGGCGACCCTGCGCTCGGCGGCGGCCGCGGCCTCGGCCTGGAGCCGCTCGGCGGCCTGCTCGGCCTGGGCGCGCAGCTCGGCGGCCTCGCGGCGGGTGCGCTCCGCCTCGGCGATGGCCTCGGCACGCAGCCGTTCTATCTCGGCCTTGGCGTCGGCGAGCTGCTGCTCGGCCCGGGCCTGCTCGGCGGCGGCCTGCGCCTTGAGCTGGCCGATCTCGGCCTGGGCGGCGGCCAGCCGGCCCTCGGCGGCGGCGTGCGCGGCGGCCAGCTGCTGCTGGGCCTCGCCACGGGCGGCGTCCACGTCGGCGGCGGCCTGGGCGCCGGCCTGCTGGGCCTGCTCGGAGGCGGCGCGCAGCAGGCGCTCGGCGTCGCTCTGGGCGCGCTGGAGGGCGGCCTCGGCGGCGGCGTGGGCCTCGCCGCGGGCGGCGTCCACGTCGGCGGCGGTCTGGGCGCGGGCCTGGTCGGCGAGGGCGACGGCCTCCGCGCGGGCGGCGGCGACCATCCGCTCGGCCTCGGCGCGGGCCTCCTGGAGCAGTCGCTGGGCCTCCTGCTCGGAGCCCGCCCGGGTCTGCTCGGCCCAGCCGTTGACGTGCTGCTCGGCGGCGCGGCGCAGCTCGGCGAGTTCGTCCTCCAGCTGGCGGCGGCGGGCGGCGAGCTCGGCCTCCAGCCGGGCGGTGCGCTCGGCGGCCTCGGCCATGATCCGCTGGGTGGCGGCCTGGGAGTCGCGCAGCTGGCGCTCGGCGTCGGCGCGCAGCTGCTGGGCCTGCATCTCGGCGGTGCGGAGCATCTGCTCCGCCTGGCCGGAGACGGCGTCGAAGGCGCGCGGCTGGGCGAGCATCCGGCGGGACTCGTGCAGCTTCGCCCGGAGCACCTCCACCTGGTAGGCGAGGTCCTCGGCATGCTCGACTGCCTTGTCCCGCTCCTTCCGAGTCCGGCCCATCTCGGCCTCGAACTGGGAGAGGTGATCGTCAGCCTCGTAGCGGTCGTTGCCCCGCACTCCGCGGTCCCATCCATCTCCTGGTCGCGTCCTCGACCCGGCCGGTTCCGGGCTCCCGTTGTCCGGGGCCGGTCCGACAGGCTCCTTGCATCCGCAGCCGGTGGGCGGCTCCCCGCCATGCCGGGGCCGCCCGCCGCGGTCGTCGGAGTCCGGGGCGCGGGAGCGCGGGGGTTCCGCGTTCCCCCGTCCGAGTGGACTCCTGGGCGAACTCTTGCCTTGTGGAGAATGGTGACAGATCCGTCTTGCGACTGTTCAGCCGTGCCCGCGTACCGGGACTCCCCTTGCGACGGGCCGACCGCCGGCGGGCGGACGGGCCTGTCTTCGGCCGTGCCCGTCGCCTCCGTCCCCCGGAGCCTTCGCGCACCTGGGCATTGTAGTGGGAGCGCACCGCGGGGGAATGGCCGCAGGGGGGTTTTCCGGCTCTCCCCGCCAGGTTACTGACGGGTCATGACCGACGGGCCGTCGGACGCCGCCGGGGCACCGCCCCCGCCGGGGCGGGCCGGGCGGGGATCAGTGCTCGTCGTGGGCCTGCTGGACGGAGGTGACCAGCTCGGTCAGCACGCCGCCGCAGTCCTTGGGGTGCAGGAAGGTGATCCGCGAGCCCATCGAGCCGGTCCGCGGCCGGTCGTAGAGGACCCGGACGCCCTTGTCCCGGATGGCCTCGGAGTCGCCGTCCACGTCCGCGGTGCCGAAGGCGATGTGGTGCACGCCCTCGCCGTTCTTCTCCAGCCACTTGGCCACGGTGGAGTCGGGCCGGATGGGCTCCAGCAGCTGGAGGTAGGAGGCGCCGCCGTCGTCGGTGCCGTTGATCCGGAGCATGGCCTCGCGCACGCCCTGCTCCTCGTTGACCTCGGAGTGGAAGACCTCGAAGCCGTAGGTGGCGCGGTAGAACTCGACCGTCTTGTCGAGGTCTCGGCAGGCGATGCCGATGTGGTCGATTCGGGTCAGCACGGCGACCTCCGGGTGATGGGGGAGAAGAGTGCACCCAGTGCAGCGCATCGCGCGCGACCGGCGCCAGAGCCCCGGGTGCGAGCCTGCTCACACGACGGGCGGTTCACCCGGACCGGGTCGGCACGGTGTTGACTGGATGGTGCCAGTGCGCTCGATCACACCGTCGCTCCGGTGACGGGCGGGTAACAGGTCAGTACATTGAGCGCATCCTCACCTGGCCACGACGTGCGAAGGGGCCCGTCCCATGACCAACACCACCTCTGTGATCGTTGCCGGTGCGCGGACCCCGATGGGCCGCCTGCTGGGTTCCCTCAAGGGCTTCTCGGGCGCCGAGCTCGGCGCCGTCGCGATCAAGGCGGCCCTGGAGCGGGCCGGGATCACCGGCGACCAGGTCCAGTACGTGATCATGGGTCAGGTGCTCCAGGCCGGCGCCGGCCAGATCCCGGCCCGCCAGGCCGCCGTCAAGGCCGGCATCCCGATGGACGTCCCGGCGCTGACCGTCAACAAGGTCTGCCTCTCCGGGCTGGACGCCATCGCACTGGCCGACCAGCTGATCCGGGCCGGCGAGTTCGACGTCGTGGTGGCCGGCGGCCAGGAGTCGATGACCAACGCCCCGCACCTGCTGCCCAAGTCCCGCGAGGGCTACAAGTACGGCGCGATCGCGATGCTCGACTCGATGGCCCACGACGGCCTCACCGACGCCTACGAGAACATCCCGATGGGCGAGTCCACCGAGAAGCACAACACCCGGCTGGGCATCCCGCGCGAGGCGCAGGACGAGATCGCGGCCGCCTCGCACCAGCGGGCCGCCAAGGCACAGGCCGACGGGGTCTTCGAGGCCGAGATCGTCCCGGTCGCCATCCCGCAGCGCAAGGGCGAGCCGGTGCTGTTCAGCCAGGACGAGGGCATCCGCGCGGACACCACCGTCGAGGGCCTGGCCAAGCTGCGCCCGGCCTTCACCAAGGACGGCACGATCACCGCCGGCAGCTCCTCGCAGATCTCCGACGGCGCCGCCGCCGTGGTCGTGATGAGCAAGGCCAAGGCCGAGGAGCTGGGCCTGAGCTGGATCGCCGAGATCGGCGCGCACGGCAACGTGGCGGGCCCGGACAACTCGCTCCAGTCGCAGCCGTCCAACGCGATCAAGCACGCGCTCTCCAAGGAGGGCCTGGAGGTCGCCGACCTCGACCTGATCGAGATCAACGAGGCGTTCGCGGCCGTCGCCTACCAGTCCATGAAGGACCTGGGCGTCTCCTCGGACATCGTCAACGTCAACGGCGGCGCCATCGCGCTCGGCCACCCGATCGGGATGTCCGGCGCCCGCGTGGTGCTGTCCCTGGCGCTGGAGCTCCAGCGTCGCGGCGGCGGCGTCGGCGCGGCGGCGCTGTGCGGCGGTGGCGGCCAGGGCGACGCGCTGATCGTGCGCGTCCCCAAGGCCTGATCCGCTCCGACCTCCGGGGCTGCGGACCGCCACCAGTGGTTCGCAGCCCCTTCGGCATCCGCCGGCATCTGCGCTAGGAGCTCCTGATGATCGATGTCGCCACGTTGGTCGAGCAGGCCCGGGAGGGCCGGCCGCGGGCGGTCGCCCGGCTGATCACGCTGGTCGAGAACGCCGCGCCGCAGCTGAGGGAGGTGATGGCCGCGCTCGCGCCGTACACCGGGCGGGCGTACACGGTGGGCCTGACCGGCTCGCCCGGGGTCGGCAAGTCCACCTCCACCTCGGCGCTGGTCTCCGCCTACCGGCGGCTCGGCAAGCGGGTCGGCGTGCTGGCCGTCGACCCCTCCTCGCCGTTCTCCGGCGGCGCGCTGCTGGGCGACCGGGTCCGGATGCAGGACCACGCCACCGACTCCGAGGTGTTCATCCGCTCCATGGCCACCCGGGGCCACCTCGGCGGGCTCTCCTGGGCGGCCCCGCAGGCGCTGCGGGTGCTGGACGCGGCGGGCTGCGACGTGATCCTGGTCGAGACCGTCGGCGTGGGCCAGTCCGAGGTGGAGGTCGCCGCCCAGGCCGACACCACCGTGGTGCTGCTGGCCCCCGGGATGGGCGACGGCATCCAGGCGGCCAAGGCCGGGATCCTGGAGATCGGCGACGTCTTCGTGGTCAACAAGGCCGACCGGGACGGCGCCGACGCCACCGCGCGGGAGCTCAACCACATGCTCGGCCTCGGCGAGGCCCGGGAGCCGGGGGACTGGCGGCCGCCGATCGTCAAGACCGTCGCGGCGCGCGGCGAGGGCGTGGACGAGGTGGTCGAGGCGCTGGAGAAGCACCGCGCCTGGCTGGAGGAGCACGGCGAGCTGGCCGCGCGCCGCCGCCGCCGGGCCGCCCAGGAGATCGAGGCGATCGCCCTGGCCGAACTGCGCGCCCGGATCGGCGACCTGCGCGGCGACCGGCACCTCGCCGCCCTGGCCGAGCGGGTCGCCGACGGCGGCCTCGATCCGTACGGCGCCGCCGACGAACTCGTCGCCGGCCTGACCGCGAGCTGAGCCGCGCCGCCGCGCGCGAAGCCGGCCGGGCCGAGCCGCGGCGGCGTTCTCCGAACGCTTGTCGTAGGAAGAAGTCGACTCGGCCGACTTCCTACACAGAAGAACTGGAGTGGGCTTCTCAAACAGATGGGTGGCCCTGGCCCAGTTGGGCCAGGGCCACCAAGACCGGAGCCGAAACGACCTCCACCACGTCGACGGCGCCGCCTGTGTCCCACCCGGGCGGTCGACGGCTGATGACCGACCCGCGGCGGTGAGTGGGCTGCCGCGTCGTGGTCAGCGCCTGTGGCGCGCGGGAACCAGGGTGGCTCGGAGCCAGCGTAGGCGCCAGGGCGTCGCCAGGAGCGCGCCCACTCCGGCCGCGAGACTCAGCGCTGTGAGTACCCAGCACGGGACGGAGAAGGCGGGTTGCATCGTCCAGTCCCACCACTGGTCTTGCCCGAACTCGTCCTGGCCGAAGTAGGTCAGTGGGAAGACCGTCGCCAGGGGGATGACCCAGGAGAGCGTCCAGCCGAAGAGCCGCCCGGAAACCAGGGCCAGGCCGATCCAGATGAGGTGCGATCGGACGAGGATCACTGAGAGGCCGGGCGTGGTGAGAGTCAGGTCCACGACCCCGATCAGTGCCGAGGCCAGGGCGGTGCCGGATGCCAGGTAGGTGAATTCCATCCGCCGGACGGAACGCGTACCGGCCGCTTCGAGTTTGGACATGCGGGTGTCTAGAGAGCCGACCACCAGCGCAGCGAAGACCACAGGCAACTCGCGCCTGAAGGGAAGGACGACAGCTCCTGAAGCGGATGGCAGCGAGAGGCTCACCGACCCGAATAGCGCGTCGCAGACTGTCAGAACGGCCAGGCCGACAGCGAGTGTGTAGCAGTGGTGTGCTCGTGCGTACCTGATCAGGGCGCGATGGCGTTCACGCACAGCGAGTCCTCCGAATGGTGTCCAGCCGCTCCTGGACCCACTGCCGCTGAACCGTCTCGGGTTGGTCGATGAGCTGACCGATCGCCGCCGGATCCACTCCCGGCGGACCCCCATGCACGTCGGCGGGTTGCCCGGACCCGGCGATCCGGGAGCTGACCCAGGTGATGAACTCGAAGGTGGCAGTCATTCTCCGACCCTCGGCTTCACGGTCCATAGCCGGGCAGTACGGCGGGTTCGTCGCGTGTGCGACTCCGAACGCCATCCCCTGGGCGACTTCCCACATGGAACCTTCGCGAATGTAGAAGCTCTCCTCCGGCGTGGCGCCGCGCAGACCCTGCTCGTGGAAAGTGGCCGGCGACTTGACGAGATCGGCGGGAATCGAGGCCAGCCTGCCTAGCATGGCTTCGGCTTGTGGCAGATATTTGCGGTCTTCTGGCCAGAGACAGATCTGTGGGGAGCCAGCGGTGCACGCGGGCGTGCTCGGGGCGGCCCGAGGGACCACTACCTGGCCAGCGCTGGTCAGCCAGAGCAGTGAGACGACCAACGCCAGCACCGTGGCGGCGGCAGCGATTCGTTCCTGGCGGCGGGGCCAGGTGCCCGCAGGCCGGGCCACGGTCTCGCGGGAGGCCGTCGCGGCGATCGCCAGTACCGCGCCCGCGAGCACCAGACGGGTGATGACTGGCAGGGTGGCGGGTTCCGCATCGGGGCGGCCGTTGAGCAGGAAGAGGTCCAGGTGGGCGGGATCGCCGAGCCAAGCGATGAGGACGAAGCAGCCGATGGCCGCGAACACCGAGGCCGCGATGGAGGATCCGATCCACCGACCCACGATGTGCCCGATGCCCGTGCAGATCATCAGGAGGGCAACCCCCAGCAGCAGGTACCCGGGCCAGAGGAAGCCGGGTCCCGCGTCACGCATGCTGACCAGCGCGGCGGTCACGACGCCGACTGCGTAGGCCAGAAGCCCGTAACTGGCTGTCACGGCAAGCTGGGCGGCTTCGCCGCGCCAGCGGGCTCGTGCGGAGGCGCCGACCTGCTGCTGCATCGCCGTACGGGTGACCCGACCGGCTGCCCATGCGCTCGCGGCAGCGAGGGCGGGCGCGATGTAGAAGGCCGGCGTCTGTGCCGCGACACTGGCCTGGGGCCAGATGCCGATCCACCAGCGCGCGCGCCCGAACAGTACGGCGAGGTCGAGTCCGACCAGCAGTGGAAACCACCAGCGCAACGGCGACCGGCGGAATTCGAGCCAGTAGATTCGCATCAGGAGGCAACTCCCTTGGCGCCCAATGCCGTCATGTAGCCGCGCTCCAGGGGAGTGTCGCCAGGAGTTTGCGGCAACGCGAGGTCGACCAGTGCGCCGGGCGAGCCCCGGAAGACGAACCGCCCGTCGGACATCACCGCGACGTCATCGCAGATCGCCGCGATGTCCTCGACGAGGTGCGTGCTGAGCACGACGGCGGTGTCTTGTTGCAGTGAGCGGATGAGCTCCCTGAACTCCAGTCTCTGGGCCGGGTCAAGTCCCACCGTCGGCTCGTCGAGGAGCAGTAGGCGGGGAGACCCGACCAGGGCCGCAGCCACTCCCGCCCGTCGCAGCATGCCGCCCGACAGTGACTTCATCTTCGCGTTCGCCCGGTCGGCGAGCCCGACCCCCTCGAGGGCTCGGGAAGTCGACTCCTCCGTTTGCTTTCCTGGAACCTCGCGAAGCCAGGCGCAGTAGCGAACGAAGTCGCGCACACTGAAGGATGGAAAGTAGCCAAAATCCTGTGGAAGGTAACCGATGTGTCGACGCGCCAGGCGGGCGGAGCGTTCGGAGGATACCTTGATTCCGCAGATTTCCAGTGAGCCCTGAACGGGTGGTGTGACTGTCGCTAGCGTACGGAACAAGGTCGACTTTCCGGCGCCGTTGGGGCCCAGTAGTCCGAACACGCCGACCCCGATCTCAAGGTTCAGGCCGTCGATGACGGTCCGACTTCCGTAGCCTTGTCGAAGATCGGTGGCAATTGCGATGGATTGCACGAATTCATCCTTCTGGAAGCCCCGAAGGGCACTCCCGGCGAGGGAGTGCCCTTCGGCGCGGCTTGTCCGGACTCAGTAGCCGAGGCTAGGACTTGTAGACCTGCGACCAGTTGATCTTGAAGGTGCAGTCGACCTGACCCCAGTTCGGGGCGCTACTGCCTGTGGAGAGCTGGATGTAGCCGGACCACTGGTCGGCCGAGTAGTAGCAGTTGCCGTAGTTCTGGAACTGTCCACCCGAAGTGACGTTGAAACAGTGGGCGTTGGAGCCGGTGCTGCCCCAGGTGGAGTAGCAGCCGTCGACGTTGCTGCTGGTTCCCGAGGCCATGGCGAGCGGCGCGAGGCTGATCACGGCCGCTGCGGACACACCGGCGATCGCCGCAGCCTTGGGTATGATGTGGGAAAGCTTCGCCATCGAATTTCTCCTTGCGTAGAGGGTGGCGAGGACAGGGCTCCAGCGTTGCAGCGCTGGGGCCCTGATCATTTGGTTGCCAGCCAGCCAGCCAGCCAGCCAGCCAGCCAGCCAGCCAGTCGGCCGGGGCGGAGCGATCCTGGCACTTGGCTCCGCCGGTTGACCATCCTGGTGCCGGGCGAGTAGATCGGCAAGGCGCTTGGTGTGCCACCAACACCCTTTTCGATTGGCTGTTGTGACCTAGCGTCAGGTGGGGAGCCCGGGGCTTCGAGATCGTCGCGCCTGTCTGTTTTATTGCGTGCGAACGGTCACCGAGGGTGATATGTAACGATGGTGTAACGGACTTGCGGCTCCGGTCGGGGCAATGTCGAGCTGTGGTGGCGCGCGAGTGGGTCGCTCCCGGTGGAAGCGATCACCGCCGGGCGGGGGTGGCTTGCGCATTTGGTCGAAGTGGGCAGGGTTGTCCGGTTCGAGCGCGAACCTGCCTTGCTCGCTGTGGAGCCGTGAGCTCGATGCCCCGGAGGGCGGGGCTTTGGCGGTGCCCAAAGCCCCGCCCTCCAGGCGGGGTGCTGTTCGGTTCTGGCTTTGATGGTCCCGGCTTGCCGGGCCGGCCCTACGGGCGGCCGCGGAGGCCGCGGAGGTGTTCGGCGATCGGCGCGAGGGCCTCGTACATGGCGTCCAGCTGCTCCGGGGTGAAGCGGTCGATGAAGTGGGCGCGGACGCTGCGCACGTGGTCCGGGGCGACCCGCTGCATGGTCTCCCAGCCCTGCTCGGTGAGGTGGGCGAAGAGGCCGCGGCGGTCGCCGGGGCACTCCTGGCGCAGCACCAGCCCGGCGTTCTCCATCCGGGTGATCTGGTGGGAGAGCCGGCTCTTCGACTGGAGGGTGGCGGTCGCGAGGTCCGTCATCCGCATCCGGCGGTCCGGGGCCTCGGAGAGCACGACCAGGATCTCGTAGTCGTTGATCGCCAGGTTGTGCGGCTGGAGCTCACGGCTGAGCTGGTAGTCCAGCAGCTTGGCGACCTCCAGATGGGCGCGCCACATCCGCTGCTCCCTGGCGGACAGCCAGGGGGTCTCCTCCTCGGGCTGCGACGAAGGGGTGTCCGCAGTGTCGATCGTGTGCGTATCCATGCCCCCAGCATACCCGATTTAGTTCAATCTTGTACAAGTTTACAGGCCGAAACGTCGACCGAGGTCGCCCAGGTTGCCGAGACCCGGCAGGTTCGGGTTCCCGCCGCCCTGCACGGCCGGCTGGGAGGGCACCCCGCCGACCGGTACGCCCGCCTCGGCGTCCACCTGGCCGACCGACCGCTCCGCCATCAGCTTCTCACTCGACTGGAGCAGCACCTGGCCGGCGCCGACGAACTCGAACTGGTGCTCCTCGCCGGAGGCCCCGCCGAAGCCGGTCAGCCGGCGCAGGCCGCCGATCAGCCCGTGCATGTAGTCGTGGTCGTAGTGGTGGCACGGCGCCGGGCAGTCCGCCCAGCCGACCAGCGCCTGCGGGTCCACCCGGATCGGCGGCTCGACGAAGTGCACCGGCCCGTTGGAGGCGGCGACGAAGCGGCCGGTGCCGAGCAGGGTGAGGAAGCCCGGGATGATCGACTGCTTGAGCCGCAGCGACGGGTCGAAGGCCAGCAGGTTGCCGGAGCGGACGGTCAGGTTGCCGTCGTCCAGGTCGTACGAGTTGAGGTCGAAGGCCCGGTCGGCCAGCAGCAGCTTGCCGCGGCCCTCGGCGACCACCCAGTCCGCCGCGTGCATCGGCGAGTTGAAGTGCTGCCCGAGCATCCGGTCGATCGCCCCGGCGCCGACGCCCCTGAAGCCGATGTCGCCGTAGTAGGCGACCATCTTGCCCTTCTGGAGGAAGTACGAGCCGTTCAGCTCGACCGAGAAGGCGTACGGGTTGACGTTGTCGCCGGCCGGCAGGCTGTGGGCGTCCCACACCACCGGGCCGCTGCCGCCGTGGCCGGTCGGCAGCGGGGCCACCGGGCCGCCGAACTGCTCCTGGGCGTACGGCTGTTGCCGGGGCGGCGGCGGGGGCTGCTGGGGGTGCGGCCGGTCCGGCGGAGGCTGGTGGCCGGGCGGCGGTGGCGGATAGCCCTGCGGCGGGGGCGGCGGGTAGCCCTGCGGCGGGCCGTAGTTCGGCGGGACGGCGAAGCCGGGCTGGGTCGGCTGGTCGTGCGGCGAGCCGTACGGCGGCTGCGGCGGGTAGGACATCAGAGCTTCTCCTCGCTCGCCTGGACGTACACCGCGCCCTGCCCGGACAGTTCCAGCTGGAACGCCTCGCCCGAGCCGCGGCCGATCATCTCCCGCCAGCCGATCGCGGTGGACAGCTTGTTGCGCACGTCGCCGCGGTGCGCCACGTACGCCTGCGGGTCGACGTGCACCGACTGGCCTGGGGTGATCGGCAGCTCGAAGACGCCGCCGTGGGCCATCACCGCCACCGACCCCTGGCCCTCCAGCCTGGTGGTGAACAGCCCCTGCCCGGTGACCTGGCCGCGGACCATGCCCATCACCCCGCCCTGCGAGCCCATGAACATGGTGGACTGGCGCAGCGTGCCCTCGAAGGCGAGCAGCCGGTCCGCCTCGACGTACAGGGTGTCGCCGAACAGGTCGATCACGTGGACGTGGTGGCCGCCGTGACCGAACATCACCCGGCCCTGGCCCTCGACGGTCATCAGCGGGGTGTCCTCGTTGGCCACCCGGCGGCCGATCATCGACATCACGCCGCCCTGCCCCCCGGTGATGTTCGGGGTGAAGCGGACGTCGCCGCTGTACGCGAGCATCGCGCCGCGCTGGCTGAACAGCCGCTGCCCGGGCACCACCAGGGCCTCGACCATCTTGCCGTTGATCTTCGTGAAGCCCATCAGACGTCACCCCCGAGGGTGGCCTTCTCGGAGGGCTGGACGTACACCAGGCCGTCACCGGTGAACTCGATCTGGACGGCCTCGCCGCCGCCCTCGCCGATCACCGTGGTCCAGCCCGCTCCCGACTTCAGGCTGCGGTGCAGGGTGCCGGTGTGCGCCACGTACGCGCCCGGGTCCACCCGCAGCGGCATGTTCTTGTCCACCCGCAGGATGACGGCCGGGCCGTTCGAGGTGAGCGCCGCCCAGCCGTGGCCCTCCACCTTGGTGGTGAACAGGCCGTTGCCGGAGGACATGCCGTTCAGCCCGGTGAAGGTGGTGCCGGTGTGCAGGGCGGACTCGGTGCACAGCAGGTTGTCCGACTCGACGTACAGCGTCTCGCCGTTCAGCCGCACCAGGCTGACCTCGGTGGCCTTGTCCGCGAAGTAGCAGGTGCCCTGCCCCTTGACCTCCATGACCGTCATCTTCTCGCCGGTCAGCCGGCGGGTGACCATGCCGCGCAGGCCGTCACCGCCGCCGGTGAGCTTCTTGAAGGTCATCTGCCCGGTGTAGGCGACCATCGAGCCGTGTCTCGCCTTGACGGCGTCCCCGCCCAACTCGACGGCGAGCACCCGCGATCCCTGGAGTCTGAACTGTGCCACGGCCGCAATCTAGCCGCTGCGGCCGCGGTCGGGGGAGGGTGCGTGGGGCGACTGGTACGGGTCTGGGACAAACGCGGCAGCTCGCGCCGGAGCGCACGCCCCCGGCCGCGCCGGAGCGTGCGCCCTCGCTCAGGCCCGGACGCGCGCCCCCTGCCCGGGGTGCGGCACGGCGCCGGCCGCCTCCTCGACCTCCAGCAGCGAGGCCGAGTGGCGCTCCGCCTCGAAGGCGACCACGCCGCCGCGTAGCCCGAACAGCCGCTTGGAGAGCATGATCCAGAGCACCGCAGCGATGTTCAGCACCAGCGTGCAGATCTTCAGCGCGCTGACGTGGTGGCTCAGCTCGTAGCCCTCCAGCGGCAGGAACGCCGCGGTGGCGACCACCGTCAGGTACTCGGCCCAGCGCTTGTTCAGCCACAGGCCGACCGCCTCGACGATCTCGATCACCGCGTAGGCGAGCAGCGCGCCCGCGACGATCAGCAGGGTGCTCTTCCTGAAGTCGAAGGTCTTGCGGATCGTCTCGACGATGGGGGCGTGTTCGAGGTCCCAGTGGAAGTGCTCGGTGACCGGGCGGAAGACGGTGAGGTTCTCGTCGAAGATCCGGTGCACCGCGTCCTGGCTGTTGGAGAACTTCCACACCGCCCAGGCGATCAGGATGATCAGCAGCCCGCGCAGCACCCGCTCGACGGCCAGGAAGCGCAGGATGAACAGGTCCCGCAGCGCCTTCCCGCGCGGCACCAGCGGCGCCTCCTCGGCCGGGCCGGAGCCGTGCGGGGCGCCCAGCGCGAAGTCGCCGCAGCGCAGGCAGCGCCAGGCGTCGCCGAGGGCGGTCGAGGCGTGCAGCCGGGAGGCCAGCTCGGGCTCCGTCGGCGCGTAGGTGACGTGGCCGCGCCTGGCGCAGGTCCTGCGGTCCCAGTCGAGCGTGAACATGCGGTGACTACCCCCGTGGCGTGCTGCTTCCGGCACCCGGATCGATGGGTGCGCGGGCAGCAGGATAGGGGTTCCCTGGGACGGACGGCCGCGCCCGGCGGCGTTCCGGCACACAGCTGTGACAGGGGCGCGGGGCGTGTGAGATCGGGCACGGTGGCCACCCCCGGCCGGGGGTCCGCGCGGGGGCTCGGTGATAATGGCCGCAGGCTTGTGAGTTGCTTCACAAGCTTGCCCGCGCCGCCGACCCCCGTATTGAGGTATCCATCGTGAACAGCAGCGCCGTCCACCGCCTGCGCCTGGTCTCCGGCCCCGAAGGGGTCTCCTTCATCCTGCTGCTGATCTGCTCGGTGCTGAAGCGGACCACCTCGTTCGACGCCGTCCCGGTGATGGGCATGGTCCACGGGGTCCTGTTCATCCTGTACGTGGTCTTCTGGATCCAGGCCTGGCAGGCGCAGAAGTGGGACGCCAAGCGCGGCGTCCTGATGTTCGTGCTCGCGGTGCTGCCCACCGGCGGCTTCTTCGCCGAGCGGATGCTGGCCAAGGAGGAGCGGGGCGAACCGAAGCCCGCCACCGCCTGATCCCCGGCCTCCTCGTGGACGGTCGACAGGCTGCCACGGCCTCCTCTCCCAAAGGGCCGTGGCAGCCTGTCGCCGTTTCTTACCGGGGGTGGCTCGTGCCGGTCCGGCCGGCGGCGCCGGTCAGGCCGGTGCTCGCGCCGGGGGTCAGTTGACGTTGACCCCGCTCCAGGCGGCCGCGACGGTGTTGTACTCGGTGCTGGTCGTGCCGTACAGGTCGCCGGCGGCCTTCAGGGTCGCGGTGCGGGCGGCCTTGTAGTTGGTGGTGGAGGTCATGTAGACGGTCAGCGCGCGGTACCAGATCGCGGCCGCCTTGGTCCGGCCGATGCCGGTGACCGTCGAGCCGTTGGAGGTCGGGCTGTTGTAGCTCACCCCGTTGATCACCTTCGAGCCGCTGCCCTCGGCCAGCAGGAAGAAGAAGTGGTTCGCGACGCCCGAGGAGTAGTGGACGTCCTTGTTGCCGACGGTGGAGGACCAGTAGTCGGCCGAGGCGCCGTCCTTGGAGGGCTTGTCCATGTACCGCAGCGGGGTGCCGTTGCCGTTGATGTTGAGCTTCTCGCCGATCAGGTAGTCCGGCGGGTCGGCCGGCAGGTTGGCCGACCACTCGACCATGGTGCCGAAGATGTCCGAGGTGGCCTCGTTGAGGCCGCCGGACTCACCCGAGTAGATCAGGCCGGCGGTGGCCGAGGTGACGCCGTGGCTCATCTCGTGGCCGGAGACGTCGATCGCGGTCAGCGGGTTGGCGTTGCCGGAGCCGTCGCCGTACGTCATGCAGAAGCAGGAGTCGTCCCAGAACGCGTTGACGTAGTTGGTGCTGTAGTGGACGCGGCTGGCGGCGCCGACGCCGTTGTTCTTGATGCCGTTGCGGCCGAAGGTGTTCTTGTAGTAGTCCCAGGTGGCCGCCGCGCCGAACTGGGCGTCCACGGCGGCGGACTCGCGGTTGGAGGCCAGGCCGTTGCCGAAGCTGTTGGTGGTGTTGGCGAAGAGCGTTCCGCTGCCCGAGGTGCCGCCCTTCAGGTCCGTGGTGGACTGGTTGCCCCGGGAGGCGTCCTTCAGCTGGTAGGACGTGCCGCTCTGGGTGGTGGTCAGCGTGACGGAGCCGACGTTGACGCCCTTGCCGGTACCGGTCGCGGTCTGCACCTTCTCGTCGGTGGAGAGCACCGCGCCGGTGGCGGCGTCGGTGATCACCTCCTGGCGGCTCGGGGTGCCGTCCGCCCGCTGGCCCTCGACCACCGTGCGGTGGGCGAGCCGCGGGGTGCCGTCGGCGGCCCACACGACGAGTTCGGGGGTGCCGGCGCGGTCGACCCGGCTGAGCGCTGCCTGGTCCTGGTCGGCGGTGAGGCCGACCGTCGCCCGCACCGCGGCGGTGGCCCGCTCGGCGGCCTGGGACGCGGCGAGGCCCGGGGTCAGGCTGGGCACCGACAGCTGCCCGGCGAAGGCCCGGTCGACGGACTTCACCGAGCCGTCGGCCTTCTGGTGGACGACCAGGTCGCCGCCGACCACCGGCAGGCCCGCGTAGGTCCGGTCGTAGCGCAGGTGGCGGGTGCCGTCCTGGTCCACCACCACGTCCTTGGGGACCAGCTTCTCCTGGCCGCCGAGGGCGAGGGCCCGGGCGACCGGGGCGCTCTGCCCGGAGGCCAGCGCCAGCAGCGCGGACTGCTGCTGCGCGGGCGAGGGGGCGGCGGCCTGGGCGGGGGCGGCGGCGATCTGGACGACGCCGGCCAGCAGGGCGGTGGCGGAGAGTACGGCTCCGACAGTCAGCTTTCGCTTCACGTACGGGGGTTCCTTCCACGAGACCCGCGGGTGCGTGCGGGTGCGCCGCGTACCGGGGCGCCGGGGTTGGCACCTTGGGGGCGGTAGGGCGCGGACGTGCCGTCCCGTGCGGTTCCTGACCCTCCGCCGGAATCGGGTGGGGCGGTGAAGGGTCGGACGGGGCTTGGTCAGAAGCATGACAATCGTTGGCAGGGATGGACAGGCCGCCTCCGGGGATTGGCAAGGAACCGCCAAATCCCGGTAACGGTGGTTCGGTTGCCGCCCGTTGCCCGTTTTCCGGCGGTTGGTTCCGCTGGCGGGACCCCGCCAGCCGAACGGGCTTGACAGCGGCTGTGACGCGCGACACCCGGGGCCGTCGCGCGGCCTCCCGGCGGCGCTGACGCGCGGGCGCCCGGGTCCTCCCGCCGGAGGCCCCGGGCGCCCGGTGCGCCGGTGCGGTGCGTCAGTTGACGTTGACCCCGCTCCAGGCGGCCGCGACGGTGGTGTACTCGGCGCTGCCGGCGCCGTACAGGTCGGAGGCGGCCTTCAGGGTCGCGGTGCGGGCGCCCGCGTAGTTGGTGCTGGAGGTCATGTAGACGGTCAGCGCGCGGTACCAGATCTGCGCGGCCTTGTCCCGGCCGATGCCGCTGATCGAGGAGCCGTTGGAGGTCGGGCTGTTGTAGCTGACCCCGTTGATC
Source organism: Kitasatospora sp. NPDC034533 (assembly GCF_055575155.1). Classification (NCBI taxonomy): domain Bacteria; kingdom Bacillati; phylum Actinomycetota; class Actinomycetes; order Kitasatosporales; family Streptomycetaceae; genus Kitasatospora; species Kitasatospora sp. NPDC034533. The sequence goes on along the minus strand of NZ_JBVITE010000048.1, from coordinate 4,903 downwards.
GTCTTCGCGCCGCTGCCCTCGGCCAGGAGGTAGAAGAAGTGGTTGGCGACGCCGGACGAGTAGTGGACGTCCTTGTTGCCGACGGTGGAGGACCAGTAGTCGGCCGAGGCGCCGTCCTTGGAGGGCTTGTCCATGTACCGCAGCGGGGTGCCGTTGCCGTTGATGTCGATCAGCTCGCCGATCAGGTAGTCCGGCTTGTCGGCGGGCAGGTTGGCGTAGAACTCGACCATGGTGCCGAAGATGTCCGAGGTGGCCTCGTTGAGGCCGCCGGACTCGCCCGAGTAGTTGAGGTTGGCGGTGGCCGAGGTGACGCCGTGGCTCATCTCGTGGCCGGCCACGTCGAGTTCGGTGAGCGGGTGGGTGTTGCCCGAGCCGTCGCCGTACGTCATGCAGAAGCAGGAGTCGTCCCAGAACGCGTTCACGTAGTTGCTGCCGTAGTGGACGCGGCTGGCGGCGCCGACACCGTTGTTCTTGATGCCGTTGCGGCCGAAGGTGTTCTTGTAGAAGTCCCAGGTCACCGCCGCGCCGTACTGGGCGTCCACGGCGGCGGACTCCGCGTTGGAGGCCAGGCCGTTGCCGAAGCTGTTGGTGGTGTTGGCGACCAGCGTCCCCGAGCCGGAGGTCTTGTTCTTCAGGGTGTAGGTGGCCTGGCCGCCGCGGGTGGCGTCCTTCAGCTGGTAGGACGTGCCGCTCTGGGTGGTGGTCAGCGGGACGGAGCCGACGAAGACGCCCTTGCCGGCGCCCGAGGCGGTCTGCACCTGCTCGTGGCTGGAGAGCACCCGGCCGTCGGCCGCGTCGGTGACCAGCAGCTGACGGCTCGGGGTGCCGTCGGCGCGCACGCCCTCGACCGTGGTGCGGTACGCCAGGCGCGGGTCGCCGTCGGCGGCCCAGACCACCAGCTCGGCCTTGCCGGTCTGGTGCACGGCGGCCAGCGGCGCCTCGTCCTCGTCGGCGGTGATGCCCACGGTGGCCTGCACGGCGCCGGTCGCCTGGGCGGCGGCCTGGTCGGCGGGGATCTTCGGGGCGAGGCTGGGCAGCGCGAGGCTCGCGCCGGTGGCCTTGTCCACGGAGGTGGTCGAGCCGTCGGCCTTCTGGTGCACCACCAGGTCGCCGCCCAGGACGGGGAGGCCGGCGAGGGTGCGCTCGTAGCGCAGGTGGCGGGTGCCGTCGGCGTCCACCACGGCGTCCTTGGCGACCAGCTGCTCCTTGCCGCCCAGGGCCAGGGCGTGGGCCACCCTGGCGGCCTGGCCGTTGGCCAGGGCTATCGGATCGATGGCGGCACCGGCGTGCGGGCCGGGCGCCGCCATGGCCGCGGTGCCTTGGACGACGCCGGTGAGCAGGGCGGTGGCGGAGAGTACGGCGACTGCGGCGAGCTTTCGCTTCACGAACGAGTCCTTCCGGGAAACCGCGGTGGGCGCGGTCGCGCGGCGTTCCGGGGGCCGGGGACGGCACCTGAGGGGCGGAACGGGCGCTGACGTGCAGGTCCCCGTGCGGTTCGGAGCGGCTTCGCCACCGGTGGGTGGGGGTGGTGGCTACCGAACGGGGTGATCGAAAGCATGACAATCAAGCAAATCAAATGACAGGTCTTGCTCATCAATTGGCCAAGTCCCGCCAAGGTGAAGGACTGTGAACGAGCGGACAAAAGGGGCGGATCACCCGTTCTTGCAGCGGGTTACCACCCGAACCGAGGCCTGGTTGCGCGGCGGTGGGCCGGTCCGCCGCCAACCCCGGTGCTTCGGACGGGCGTTGCCGCTCGTTCACACCGGCGCAATGTCCTGGTATGGACCTGGCCGTCCGATTGGCGGGATCCCGCCACGTGTCGCACTTGTCCACCATCAGGACGGCTGGTAGCACACGTCCCGTCCGCCGGTACGGTAAGGAGGTGGCCAAGCCCCTCGCTCTCGACTTCGACCCGATCGCCCGCGCCGACGAGCTGTGGACCCGCCGCTGGGGCGGAGTCCCCTCGATGGCGGCGATCACCTCGATCATGCGCGCCCACCAGATCCTGCTGTCCCGGGTGGACGCGGTGCTCAAGCCGTACGGGCTGACCTTCGCCCGCTACGAGGCGCTGGTGCTGCTGACCTTCAGCCGGACCGGGGAGCTCTCGCTCTCCAAGATCGGCGAGCGGCTCATGGTCCACCCCACCAGCGTCACCAACACCGTCGACCGGCTGGAGCGGGCCGGACTCGTCGCCCGCCGCCCCAACCCGCTGGACGGGCGCGGCGTGCTGGCCGCGATCACCGAGCGCGGCCGCCAGGTGGTCGAGGAGGCCACCCGGGAGCTGATGGCGATGGAGTTCGGGCTGGAGGAGTACGGCGCCGAGCAGTGCCGCCAGGTGTTCGACCTGCTCCGCCCGCTGCGGGTCGCGGCCGGCGACTTCACCGAGCCGTCCGGGGCGGCGGCGCCGGCCGGCTCGGCGGCGCCGACCGAGGGGGCTGCGAAGGAGAAGGCGTGAGGACGGCTACCCTCGTGTGAGCGGTGCCCGGATCCGGGCGTACCGGCCGATACTGCCGAGCGAGGCGAGGAAGATCATGAAGGCGACCCCCCTGCTGGGCTGGTACCGGGCCCTGGCCATTGCGACCGGTGTGGCACTCCTGGTGTTCTGCGGCTTCATGGTCGCGAAGTACGGCTTCGGCACCGCCAAGGAGGTGACCACGTACGTCGCGATGCTGCATGGCTACCTCTACATCGGCTACTTCGTGGTGACCTTCATGCTCGGGCAGAAGCTGAAGTGGCCGCTCGGCCGGCTGGTGCTCACCCTGGCGGCGGGCTGCATCCCCTTCCTCTCCTTCGTCTTCGAGCGCAAGGTGGCCGGCGAGGCCGCCGCGAAGCTCCCGGCGGGCGCCGGAGCCCGCCAGCCGGCCGGGGTCTGATCCCGGCCGTCCCGCGCTTCGAGAGCGCCCCTCCCCGATCGCGGGGCGGGGCGCTCTTCCGTGTCGCCGGCCGGACGTCCATCGACAACTGCTAGGACGTCCGAGTAAATTGGTAGGACGTCCTACTAGCTGTGCCGCCCTCGCCGTGGCGGCCGTACGGAGCGGAGTTCGGGTCATGGACGCCGAGGAGATCGAGCGCGGCCGGCAGCGCTGGCAGCAGCGGTACGACAAGGCCCGCAAGCGCGACGCGGACTTCACCACCCTCTCCGGCGACGAGGTCGAGCCGGTCTACGGCCCGCCCGCCGGGCAGGCCTACGAGGGCTTCGAGCGGATCGGCTGGCCGGGCGAGTACCCGTACACCCGGGGCCTGCACCCGACCGGCTACCGGGGCCGCACCTGGACCATCCGCCAGTTCGCCGGATTCGGCAACGCCCGGCAGACCAACGAGCGCTACCGGATGATCCTGGACGCGGGTGGCGGCGGCCTCTCGGTCGCCTTCGACATGCCCACCCTGATGGGCTACGACTCGGACGACGCCCGGTCGCTCGGCGAGGTCGGCCACTGCGGCGTCGCCATCGACTCGGCCGCCGACATGGAGGTGCTGTTCGCCGGCATCCCGCTCGGCGAGGTCACCACCTCGATGACGATCAGCGGCCCGGCCGTGCCGGTCTTCTGCATGTACCTGGTCGCCGCCGAGCGCCAGGGCGTGGATCCGGCGGTGCTCAACGGCACCCTCCAGACGGACATCTTCAAGGAGTACATCGCGCAGAAGGAGTGGCTCTTCGCCCCCGAGCCGCACCTGCGCCTGATCGGCGACCTGATGGCCTACTGCGCCGAGGGCATCCCCGCCTACAAGCCGCTGTCCGTGTCCGGCTACCACATCCGCGAGGCCGGGGCGACGGCCGCGCAGGAACTCGCCTACACCCTCGCGGACGGCTTCGGCTACGTCGAACTCGGCCTGTCCCGCGGCCTGGACGTGGACGTCTTCGCGCCCGGCCTGTCCTTCTTCTTCGACGCGCACGTGGACTTCTTCGAGGAGATCGCCAAGTTCCGCGCCGCGCGCCGGATCTGGGCCCGCTGGATGCGCGACCACTTCGGCGCCAAGACCGAGAAGGCGCAGTGGCTGCGCTTCCACACCCAGACCGCCGGCGTCTCGCTGACCGCGCAGCAGCCGTACAACAACGTGGTCCGCACCGCGGTCGAGGCGCTGGCCGCGGTGCTCGGCGGCACCAACTCGCTGCACACCAACGCCCTGGACGAGACCCTGGCGCTGCCCTCCGAGCAGGCCGCCGAGATCGCCCTGCGCACCCAGCAGGTGCTGATGGAGGAGACCGGCGTCGCCAACGTGGCGGACCCGCTGGGCGGTTCCTGGTACGTCGAGGCGCTGACCGACCGGATCGAGCAGCAGGCCGAGGCGATCTTCCAGCGCATCCTGGACAAGGGCCGCGAGGACCACGAGATCGGCCCGATCACCTCCGGCATCCTGCGCGGGATCGAGGAGGGCTGGTTCACCGGGGAGATCGCCGAAGCGGCCTTCCAGTACCAGCAGTCGGTGGAGAAGGGCGACAAGCGCGTGGTCGGCGTCAACTGCCACCCGCGCAGCGTCACCCCGGAGCTGGAGATCCTGCGGGTCAGCCACGAGGTCGAGCGCGAGCAGGTCCGGGTGCTGCGCGAGCGCAAGGCGGCCCGCGACGAGGCGGCCGTCCGGGCCGGGCTCGACGCCATGCTGGCGGCGGCGCGCTCCGGCGAGTCGATGATCCCGCCGATGCTGGACGCGGTGCGCGCCGAGGCGACGCTGGGCGAGATCTGCAACGCGCTGCGCCAGGAGTGGGGCACGTACCGGGAGAACGCGATGTTCTGACCGGCCGCCGCCGGGCCGGCGCGGAGCCGCCCGTACGGGATCCCGTACGGGCGGCTCCGCCGTGTCCGGGGCCGGTCAGCCGGTCCTACGTTGTTGATGGGTTGGACGGGCCAGTCGTATGGTCCTGAGGCCCAGAGACGCCGGGTATGGCTTTCAGTCGGTTGCCCTC
>NZ_JBVITE010000047.1:0-69759 GCF_055575155.1 Kitasatospora sp. NPDC034533 | reverse complement strand
TCCCGGAGGACCGGGCGGCCATTCTCCTTGAGCCATCAACGGCAAACCGTCATCAGCCACACCCGGTCCTCCCGGACCGCCTCACATTCTTAGGGAACCCGCCATGACGGCCCATCCCGCCGACACCCCTGCGTTCCCGGCACCCACGAGCGACGAATCGGCTTCTCCCCGTGACGGCGGATTCCTGGAGTTCGAACTGGTCGAAGTCTTCGGGAACGGGCCGCTGACCGGAGGACCACTCGGAGTCGTCACCTGCGGTGCGCCAGCTGACGACGCGCTGATGCAGCGCCTGGCGGCCCGCCTGGCCATGCCGGAGACCGTCTTCCTGCGCGGCGGTGACGAGGGAGAGGTGGAGGTGCGGATCTTCACTCCCTATGTCGAGCTGGACTTCGCGGGGCATCCCCTCGTGGGAGCCGCCGCAGTGGCCGTGCGGCAGGGCCTGGCCCGGCCCGGCCGGGTGGCGCTGCGCACTCGGAGCGGAATCGTTCACGCCCGGGTGGGATCGACGGGGGACACTGCGGCACTGGAGGAACGGGCCTGCCAGGTGGGTTCGCCCGTCGCTCCGGAGCACGTATGCGAAGCGGTGGGGCTTGCCGCGGACGCGGCGGTGGGGCCCGTGAGATTGGCATCGGCCGGACTCGGGTTCGCCTGCCTCCCGGTGAGCGCCGCCGACCTGGAGTCGGCCGAGGCCCTGCCGCACAAGGTCGCGGCGCTCGCCGAGCGGGTGCCCGAGCTGGCCGGCGTCTTCGGGGTGGCGGTGTTCGTTCCGCACTTGCCCGAAGTCCGCGCTCGGGTCTTCGTTCCCGAGCCGGTCTGCGCGGAGGACCCCGCCACGGGCTCGGCCGCGCTGGCGATGGCCGGATGGCTGGCGCACACCGGGCAGATCGGCGAGCCTCTGGCGTTCGACATCGTCCAGGGCACCGCCGGACTCGGCTTCTCCAGACTGCGGGTCGAAGTCCGCAGGAATGCCGAGGGAAAGACATTCGCGAGCATCGGTGGCGGGGTACGCACCCTGCTGAAAGGGCGGCTCATGATGGGCGAGAAGGTCGACCAGACCTGAGAACTGCTGCCCGCCCGGCGATCCACGTGACGGCCGTCCTCTGTGGACGGAGCGAGTTCCCCCTCGGATCGGCCCCGCCGGGAGTGGTCCGGACGGCTGCCCCGGGGGGGGTGAGGGCGCGCCGTCCGGACCGTGCACTGCCCGTGCGGCCCTCTTCTGACCCGGATCCGGCGGGCCAAACACGATCCGGCGGGCCGAACACACCTCGACCGCCGTTCCGCGCCCAGGGCCCGCACCGGACGGGCTCGGCGTGCCGGGCGCACCCGGCCGCGCACCTGGCCGCGCTGCCGGCCGGCTTCGCGGCGCCCCGCCGTCCTCAGACCGGCAGCCAGAGCAGGGCCGCGCCCGTGAGCGCCGCCGCCGCGGTGAGGACGAGGACCGCGACCGTGCAGCCGGTGTTCTCCCGCCCGGACTTCCGTTCGGCGTCCAGGTCCGGCGTGAACACGGCGGGATCTGCGGGCGAGTAGTGGACCGTGAGCTCCTGGCCGCGCACCACGGCGGAGTCGCGAAGCCCCGGCGGGTAGTAGGCCGTGACGTCCACGCCCTCGTGGGTGGTGAAGGCGAGGACGGGCGTCCGGCTGGTCTGGAGGTCGTTGTCCGCGTCCAGGGAGACGGTCGTGAGGACGGCGACGATCCGCCCCGCCACGGGCCGCGCGGCGGTGAGCGCGGCGAGCCGCTCGCGGCTGCGGCCCCGGTGCGCGGGCAGGGCGATCGCGGCGGCGACGGCGATCGGCCCGCCCACCGCGACCAGGGCCCACGGCCAGCCCCAGTGGATCGAGGCGAGGACCACCAGCCCGGCGTACACCATGGACAGCGCGCTGTTCGGCAGGGTGAGCCCCCGCCGGCCCGCCTGGAGGTCGTCGGTGAACCGGAACGCGTGTGCCCGCCCTGGCGGGTAGCGCACCCCGACCTGCCGGCCCACCCAGGCCACGGTGATCCGGTCGCCGCAGTCGCCGTCGTTGGTGACGGTGAACTCCTCGCCGGTGGACGGGTCCCGGAAGCGGACGACCACCGCTATCCCGTCCGCCGCGGAACCGCCGTCCCGGGGCCGGCGCACCCGTTCGATCCGCCCCGTCGTGCGGACCGTCCGCTGCGCCGCGGTCGCGCCGGCCAGCGAACGGCCGTACCCGGCCAGCGCGAGGACGCCGAACACCCCGCACCACAGCGCCAGGGCCCCGTCCCAACCACCCATCTGCCGTCCGCTCCTGTCCGTTCCGTGGTCCGTTGCCCGTGGTCCATTGCCCGTGGTCCGTCGTTCCGTCGTTCCGTGGTCAGTGCGGCGAGGTGCGCCGCAGTTCCCTGCCGTGGTCGTCCGTCTCCAGCACGGCGGTGCCCTCGGGCCCGGTCACGCTGATCGCGACCGTGACGGTCCCGGTGAGCCGGGTGACGGTGATGCCCCAGGTCTGTGGGGTGCGGACGCCGAGGGCGGTCCTGGCCTCTTCGACCAGGGCGGGGAGCCGTTCGAAGGGCAGCGCCGTCGCGTCGAATCCGTGGTCCGCGGAGTCGGCGGTGGCGTACGCCGCCGTCAGCCTCCCCTCCCCCACGTGCAGGGCGGTCACCGCCCCGGCCTCGCCGTTCTTCGTCAACGAGGCGACGCCGCGCCGCAGTTCGCCGTCCTGGAGGAAGGACCGGCCGGGGCCGAGCACGAGGGTTCCGGACGCGTTGGCCACCACTGCGGCCGACGCCGAGGAGGCCGACCAGGAGGTGGGAGACGGCGTCGGGCGCGGCGGGCGGGCCGCCTCCGGCCCGAACAGGTCCGCACGGAACGCGAGGACGACGGCCGCGGCGGCGAGCAGCAGGCCGAGGAGTCCGAGGAGCCCGGCGCCGGCGCCCTTGGGAGGCTCGGTCACGTCGACGGCGCCGGGCACGGGGTCGATCCGGGCGCCGAGGGCCCGTTCCTCCCACTCCGGGGTGGGCCGCTTCACGATCCGTACCCGCCACGGCCGCTGCGGCGGGTAGCGGACCACCAGGACGCCGCCCGCACGGTAGTCGGGGAGGTCGACGACGTTGACGTCCTGGGTGAACGCGACCCGGAACGCGGGCTGTCGCTCCGGTACGACGGTGAGCTCGAACCGCACCGGCACGTCGGTCGTCGGGACCCGGGCGGGGTGCAGGGCGTCCACCAGCGCGAGTGCCGTCCACGGGGCGTCGGCCGCCTCCCGGGCCCGTCGCCGACGGGTGATGAGGAGGAGCAGCAGGCCGTGGGCGGGGAGCGCGATCAGAGCGGCGACGATCAGCGGCCGGTCGGCGACGACGATGCCCACGGCCAGTGCGGCGAGTGCCCCTCCCAGGACGGCGCCCGTCAGGAAGCCGAGGGCGAGGGCGACCGGCGGGTTGCGCCTGGGCGGTGCACCGGTGGTGATCGTCATACCGGTGATTGTGCCGGGTCTCGGTGGCAGCCGACAGGCCTGACGCGGACTTGCCGGTGCCGTCCCGGTGGGACATCGGATGCCGCCGGGGCGGCCGGTCCGTGACGCGAACTGCGATGTGCGGCAGGAAGGTTGGAAGGTCGGCCGTGACGGCGGCGAGCGTCCGGCCGAGCGGCGCGCGGTGCCGGGCCGACTGCTCGCGCGGTGCCTCCGCCGTCCCGGGGGCTCGGGTTGCGGTCATCGGCGGCACGGTGGCTCTTCGTGGTCAGCCCGCCACCGGGTCCGCCCGATCGCGGGCCCACGGTGCTCGAATGGCGGGTCGATCGGCCGGCATCTGCGGCAAACGGCGGGTGCCTCGGGCCCGACCGCGAGTGAACCTTGAAAGCACAGGTCACAGGGCCGCGAGCCCGCCCACGTCGAAGGAGCACGCCATTGGCCGCCTGGCCGGCCGGAGAAGCGACACCACCACGCCGGCCGACGCGTCCGTGATCCCGCCCCTTCACCGCGAGCGGCGCCACCCCACTGACTCCTGAGCCGGCGCTGGGCACACCGGCCGCGACCGACGCCCGGATCGCACCGCGCCCCACGCCCTCAGGACCCCGCCCACCCGTACCGCGGTCTCGCCGTGTCGAGATCCGATCATCCACGGAGCAGTTCCACGTGAGCACCACCCCCATGTCCCGGCCCCCGTTCGACGCCGAACTCGAAGCCGTCCTCACCTCGGCGGCGAACGAGGCGCCGCTGACCGTCACCCCCGAGCTGATCCCGCTGATCCGCGCGAACCCGCCGTTCCAGCCCACGGCGGAGGACTTCGACGCCCTGGGCCTGAGCGTTCGCGACGTCACCATCGCCGGGCACCTGGGTGACGAGATCACCGTCAGCGTCATCGCGCGGAAGGACCACCAAGGCACGGGCCCGGGGATCTACCACACCCACGGCGGAGGCATGATCACCGGCGACCGCTTCGCCGGAATCCAGGTCATCCTGCCCTGGGTGGTCGAGCACGACGCCGTCCTGGTGACCGTCGAGTACCGGCTGGCGCCCGAGTTCCCCGACCCCTACCCGGTGGAGGACAGCTACGCCGGGCTGCTGTGGACGGCCGAGCACGCCGCCGAACTCGGGCTCGATCCGGAGCGGTTGATGATCGTCGGCGCCAGCGCGGGCGGCGGCCTGGCCGCGGGCACCGCGCTGCTGGCCCGCGACCGCAAGGGCCCGCCGCTGATCGGCCAGGTGCTCATCTACCCGATGCTCGACGACCGCGACCAGACGGTCTCGACCGCCCAGTCCGACGGTGCCGGCTTGTGGGACCGTCAGAGCAACCTGCTGGGCTGGAACTCGCTCCTGGGCGAGCGCCGGGGCACGGACGAGGTGTCGATCTACGCGGCCCCGGCGCGTGCGAGGGACCTGTCCGGCCTGCCGCCGGCGTTCGTCGACTGCGGCTCCGCGGAGGTGTTCCGCGACGAGGACGTCGCCTACGCCTCGCGCCTGTGGGCGGCCGGTGTCCAGGCCGAACTGCACGTGTGGCCGGGCGGGTTCCACGGGTTCGATCTCGCGGCGCGGGGCAGCGTGCTGAGCAAGGCCATGATCAGTGCCCGCGACGCGTGGGTGGGGCGTCTCCTCGGCGGATGACCGTCCCCGCGCCGGACCTCCGGCCCACCTGGCGGATGACCGTCCCCGCGACGGACCTCCGGCGCACCTGGCCGGGTTGCCGCGCCCGGATGCGGCAACCCGGCCACTCGTCAGCCGAATACGAGGAAGGATCCCCCGTGACCCAGCTCAGCCGCCCGCCGTTCGACCCGGAACTCGACGCCGTGCTCGCCACGGTCGGCGAGGTCCCGGCCGTCACCCCGGACCAAATCCGGACCCTGCGCGACGCGCCGCTGCCGGTCGACGTCTCGGACGAGCCGCTGCGCGCCGCCGGCCTGACCAGGCGTGATATCACCGTGCCCGGCCACCGGGGCGCCGAACTCGTGGCCAGCGTCATCGCCCGAGCGGACCACACCGGTACCGGCCCCGGCGTCTACCACATCCACGGGGGCGGCATGATCACCGGCCACCGGATGGTCGGGATCAGCCAGATCGTGCCGTGGATCGCCGAGCACGACGCCGTCACCGTCGAGTACCGCCTCGCGCCCGAGTTCCCCGACCCCTACCCCGTCGAGGACTGCTACGCGGGCCTGGTGTGGACCGCCGACCACGCCGCGGAGCTCGGCATCGACCCGGACCGGCTCGTCATCGCGGGCGCCAGCGCGGGCGGTGGCCTCGCCGCCGGCACCGCGCTGCTGGCCCGTGACCGCAGCGGCCCGAAGCCGGCCGGTCAGGTCCTCATCTGCCCGATGCTCGACGACCGCGACCGGACCGTCTCGACCGCGCAGTACGACGACGCCGGCATGTGGCTCCGGGAGAGCAACAGGACCGGGTGGACGGCGCTGCTCGGCGAGCGCCGGGGCACCGACGACGTGTCGATCTACGCGGCCCCGGCACGTGCGACGGACCTGTCCGGCCTGCCGCCGGCCTTCGTCGACTGCGGCTCCGCGGAGGTCTTCCGGGACGAGGACGTCGCCTACGCCTCGCGGCTGTGGGCGGCCGGCGTCCAGGCCGAACTGCACGTGTGGCCCGGCGGGTTCCACGGCTTCGACGTGGTGGCTCCGCACACGGCGCTGTCGAAGGCGGCGACGGCAGCCCGGAACGCCTGGGTCGCCCGCCTCCTCGGAGCCTGAACCTGAACCAACGCCAACGGACCGGGGCGCAGCGCGCTGCCCGTGGACGCGAGAGAAGGGACCCTCATGCCGGAACCGGTGGGACGGCTGACCGCGACCGCCTGCGAGCGCGTGGCATCCGTACGGTGACCCCGGTCCCGGCGGGCCCGCGGGCCCATCGGCCGCGGGGCGGTGACCGGGCGCTACCGGACGCCGTCCCGGGCGTCCGGGGCGAGCGGGAGGCGGACCACCGCGCGGGCGCCCGGGCCGGGTGGCGGCGGGTCGGTGAAGGCGGCGGTGCCGCCCACGCCGCGGGCGATCGAGCGGACCAGGGCGAGGCCCAGTCCGGCGCCGCCCGCGTCGCGGGAGCGGGCGTCGTCCAGCCGGACGAACCGGTCGAAGACCCGCTCCCGGTCCTCGGGCGCGATGCCGGGGCCGTCGTCCGTGACGGTCAACACGGCGTGCCCGTCCTCGACGGTCACCGAGACGGCGACGGCGGTGCGGGCGTGCCGGTCCGCGTTGTCGAGCAGGTTGCGGACCAGCCGGCCGAGCCGTACCTCGCTGCCCCGGAGCAGCGCGGGATCCAGCGCGACGGCGCTGAACACCGGCCCGGCGCACCGGTTGTGGGCACGTTCGGCCACCTGCTCGCCGACCAGGTCGCGGAGGTCGACGGCTTCGGCCGCGCCCGGCCCGTCGCGTTCGTCGGTGGCGGCGAGCAGCAGCAGGTCGGCGGTGAGGAGTTGCAGGCGCTCGGTGTCGGTGAGCGCGCCGCGGACGACCTCCGGCCAGTCCACGTCCGCCGGGTGCGCCAGCGGTACCTCCAGTGAGCTGCGCAGGGCCGCCAACGGGCTGCGCAGCTCGTGCGAGGCGTCGGAGACCAGGCGGCGCTGCTCGTCGATCGCGCGTTCCAGCCGGCCGAGGGTGGTGTTGGTGGTCTCGGCGAGCCGGGCGATGCCGTCCCGGGAGGGCGGCACCGGGACGCGCTCGTGGAAGGCGCCGGCGCCGATGTGGGCCATGCGGCGGCGGATGGCCTCGACCGGCCGCAGGGCCAGGCCGGTGACCAGCCAGGCGATCAGGGCGGTGAAGAGGGTGGCCGCCGGCAGGACGGAGCGCAGCAGGATGCCGGTGATCCGGTTCTCGGCCTCGTCGGCGGCGACGGGGCTGGCCAGCAGGTAGACGGTGACGCGCTGCTCCGGCAGGCCCTCGATGCCGGTGTAGTGCCGCAGGGCTTCGGAGGAGGCCGGGTCGGTGACCCGCCTGATCATGGTGACGTCGTGGCCGGCGAGAGAGGGCCCGTTGATGCGGTAGTGCGGCAGCCGGGTCTGGTCGGGCAGGTGGATCCGGACCCGCTCGGTGTGGCCCAGGGTGGCGTTCTGGGGGAAGGGCGGCATCTCGGCGAAGGGCGCGGGCGGGACGCCTGCGTACTCGTCCAGCAGCAAGGGGGTCCGGATCGACATCCCGTCCCGGTACACGAAGTCGCCCCGGCCGGTGGGGCGCACCGGAGGCACGATGCGGCCGTCGGCGAGCACCAGCAGGAAGGACGTCTGGGGGATCGCGTCCCAGGTCTGCGTACCGGTGGGGATGTCGTGGGTGACGAGCCCGATGCTGTCGGTGGCCTGCTTCTCGGCCGCGGCCATCCACTGGTCGTGGACCGCGCCGCCGGCCCAGAAGGCGGCCGCCCAGAAGGTCACCGCCGAGGCGAGGGCCGCGCCCACGGCGGCGCGGAGGCCGACGGAGGCGCGGTGCCATGGGCGCAGGAGGCGGCGCGGGCGGCCGGAGCGCGGGCGGCTCGGGCGATCAGGGCGCATTGGGCACCAGCCGGTAGCCGGCGCCGCGCACCGTCTCGATCCGGCAGCCCGCGCCGGGGAGGTCCAGCTTCCGCCGCAGGGCCGCGATGTAGACCTCGACGATGTTCACGTCGCCGCGGAACGCGCTGTCCCAAACGGTGTCCAGGATGCCGCTCTTGGAAATCACCTCGCCCGGGTTCCTGGCCAGACACTCCAGGACGGCGAACTCCTTGGCGGTGAGCCGCACCTGCCGGTCGGTGACGGTGCAGCGGCGGGCCGCCGGGTCGATCCGCAGCGCGCCGACGGCGAGCACCGGCGGGCGGGCGATGGCGCCGCGGCGCAGTAGGGCGCGCAGCCGAGCGGTGAGCACCGGGTAGGAGAACGGCTTGCTGAGGAAGTCGTCGGCGCCGCAGTCGAGGGCCTCGACCTCGTCGTACTCGCCGTTCTTCGCGGTGAGCATCAGTATCGGCACGGAATTGCCGGCCAGCCGCAGTTCGCGGCAGACCCTGAAGCCGTTCAGGCCGGGCAGCATCAGATCGAGCACGATCGCCGAATACGGCTCGTGCAGGGCGAGTTCGAGCCCCTGGAGGCCGTCTGGGGCCAGGTCGACCGCGTAGCCCTCGGCCGCCAGGCCCTGCCTCAGCGACTGCGCGAGTCGCTCCTCGTCCTCGACGATCAGTAGCCGCATGCCGCCCACCCTAGGCGAATTCGGTTTTCCCGCAACGCCGTTGACCGGCTTGCCCCGGGATATCCGAGCTGAAGATTCCCTCAGCTTTCCTCAGTTTCCCTTCAGCGGCGCTTTCCTAGCGTCCGCAGCATGGAATTCCGACGTGTGCTGCCGTGGGCGGTGGCCGCCCTGTTCGCCCCGCTGTACGCGGCCGTTTCGCTGACCCGCCACGCCCGGCTGGAGAGCGCGGGCTTCGATCTGGGCATCTTCGAGGAGGCGGTGCGTGGTTACGCCCGGCTCGGGGCGCCGGTGGTCGCGTTGAAGGGCGAGGGCTACAACCTCCTCGGTGATCACTTCAGCCCGGTGCTGGCGGTGCTGGCACCGCTGTACCGACTGTGGCCGGGGGCCGGGACGCTGCTGGTGGCCCAGGCGGTGCTGCTGGCGCTGTCGGTGGCGGCGGTGACCGCGTTCGCGGTGCGGACGCTGGACCGGACCCGGTACGGCGCGGCGGCCGGGGTGGCGTACGGGCTGTCGGCGGGCCTCCAGAGCGCGGTGGCGTTCGACTTCCACGAGGTGGCCTTCGCGGTGCCCCTGGCGGCGGCCTCGGTGGTGGCGTTGGCCCGGGAGAGGTACGGCGCGGCGGTGGGGTGGGCGCTGCCGCTGCTGCTGGTGAAGGAGGACCAGGCGCTGCTGGTGGCGGCGGTCGGCGGGTACGTGTGGTGGCGCGGCCGGCGCCGGCTGGGGGCGGTCACGGTGGTGGTGGCGGTGGCGTCCGGGCTGCTGGTGACGCTGGTGGTGATCCCGGCGTTCAACCCGGGCGGCGAGTACTCCTACGCGCACCTGGGAGCGTCCGACGGGGCGAATCCGCTGGCCCGGCTGCTGCTGCCGTGGGTGAAGGCGCGGACCGTGCTGGTCCTGCTGGCGCCGACGCTGCTGCTCGCGCTGCGCTCGCCGCTGGTGCTGCTGCCGGGGGTGCTGCTGGCGGCGCGGTTCTGGGCGGACAACCCGGCGTTCTGGCGGACGGGACAGCACTACGACGCCGTGCTGGCACCGCTGTTGTTCGTGGCGGGCCTGCACGGGCTGGAGCGGCTGCGGCCTCGCTCCGGGAAGGTGGTGCCGAGGGCGGCGTCCGCCGGGATGCTCGCGGTCACGCTGGTGATGACGGCGACCGGGCCGGTGGCGGGGCTGCTGTCGGGCCTGGCCTCGGGGGATGCCTGGCGGGGCGGGGACCGGGCGGCGCAGGTGCGCCGGGTGCTGGCGGCGGTGCCGGACGGCGCCCGGGTGGCCGCCGCCAACCGGCTGGCCCCGCAGCTGACCGCCCGGTGCACGGTGTCCCTGTTCCCGTACCTGACCCCACCGGGCTCCGACGGCGGCTGGCAGCGGCCGGTGGCGGACTGGGTGGCGGTGCTGGACGAGCCGGACGGCTTCCCGGTCCCGCAGCGGGAGCAGGTGCGGACGCTGGCCGAGCTGTCGGCGTCCGGGTACCGGCCGGTGGCGGCCGGGGCGGGGGTGACGGTCTACCACCTGGCTGCCGGCGGCCGGTAGCCCGGGGAGCGGGGTGCGCGGCCCGACTTTTCCGTCTGCTGTTTTACATCTGCCACACGAAATTGGCTACAAGTTTGTACACGCTACTTTTAGTGCTCATTTTGCAAAACGCCTCGTACCTCCGGCTGCGGAATCCGTTCCGACACCTCGCCCGCCCACCAGGCACCGGGATCGCCTTCGCCACGCCGATGCCGGACAGGCGATGAAGGGCCTCGAATCGCCCCCTTCGACTCGGCTCCTCCCGCAGCGATCGAAGAACAGGGAAGGGCCTGGCATCATCCCCGTTCGCCCCGCCCCGCCGCTTCCCTATACTGGCCCGATCGTCCTTCTGTCGAAGGTGGAATTTCTGATGAATAAGGACACCAGCCCGCCGGTCAACGATCCCCTGCTGGAACTCGTCGACGTCACCCAGGTGTACGGCGATCGCACGGTGCTCGACCACGTGTCGCTCCGAATCCACCGAGGCGAGTGCGTTTCCCTGGTCGGAGAGAACGGATCCGGCAAGAGCACCCTGCTCCGCATAGCCGTCGGCCGGGAGCGGCCTTCCCGCGGATCGGTGTTCTTCGGCGGACAGCGGATCCACGAGGATTCGATGGCCGTGCGCAGGGGTGTGGCGTCGGTGATGGATCCGGGCGCCTTCTATCCGGACCTCACGGTGCGCGAGCACCTGCGCCTTGTGGCGCTGTCGCACGCCATGGGCGCCGGCGCGGACGCCGCGGTCGACCGGGTCCTGGACGCGCTGCGTCTGACGGCACAGTCCGAGCAGTTCCCCTCAGCGCTCTCCTCCGGCCAGACGCAGGCGCTGCTCCTGGCCACCGCCTTCGTCAGGCCGCACGACCTCCTCGTTCTCGACGAGCCCGAACAGCGGCTCGACGCCCACGCGCGAACCGCCCTCGCCCGGATGATCGCGGACCACCGCGACAACGGGTTCGCGGTCCTCATGGCGACTCACCACCGGGTGCTGAACGACGTCGCCGACCAGGTCGTCGAACTCGGCTCCGGAGCGGCGCGCCCGGCTCTTCCCGGCGCGGTGCGGGGAGAGCGGTGAGGGGATCGGGCGGCGACGTGGCGGGCACGCCGGGGACGACGCGACGGGCGGCCGACGCGCCCGGGGACTGCACCGCGGACGCGCTGGCGTTCCTGCGGGAAGCCCGGAGCGGATCGCGGGAGGAGAAGCGCAGAAGCGCGTGGTTCGTCGCCTACACGGTGCTCCTGCTGGGCGGGTGCTGGGGCATACCCGCTCTGGTCTCGTGGTCGCGTTCGGCCGCGGCGCACCAGCCTTCCGTACGGATCGGGGAGCAGACCGCCGCGACGATCCTGGCGCTGTTACCGGCGTTGGCGATCCTCGCCCTGCTGCTCACCGCCCGGGCGGCCGTGTGGCGCGGACCGGTTCTCCTGGACCGAGCCACGGCCGGCCTCCTGCTGCCGTCGGCCGTCGATCGGCGAGCCCTGCTCATGCCCAGGCTGCGGGCCTCGGCGGCTCTGACCTCCGTGGTGAGCGGTCTCGCGGGCGTGGTCGCGGGTTTCCTGTTGCAGGGCCTCACCGCACGGCCCTGGGGCCTGCTGGCCGTGGCCGGCGCGTGGACGGCCGTCTCGGTGGCTCTGACATCGACTGCGATCGGCGTCCTGGTCGAGCGTCATGACCGGTGGCTGTCCCGCTACGGCCCCAGGGTCTTCTCCGCGGCATGGACCCTCGCCGCGGTCGCGGCCATCAGCGTCTGGACGGCGCACACCCAGGGGAGGACGGGCTGGCTGCAAGGCCTCCTCCTCTGGTCGGGTCCGTGGGGGTGGGCCTGCCAGCCGCTCCTGTGGGCGCTGGGCGTCATGGGCCCGGCGGGCTCCGTCGGCACGGTGCTCTCGGTGGGCACACCGGTGATCGCCCTCGCCCTCGCGCGGCGGGAACTGCCGATGATCCCGCAGTCCGCGCTCCGGCTCCGCGCGACGGTGGCAGCGCGGATCAACGACTCCGTCCTCATGCTCGACCTGCGCCAGGCCCGCTCCGGTGTGCCGCGGCTCAGGGAACGACGCGCCACGCCCCTGCTCCGCGTGCCCGCGCCGCGCCACGGACTGCTGCTGGTGCCGTGGCGGGACCTCACGTGTCTGCTGCGTCATCCTCACCGCCTGGGGTGGGCCCTGGTCTGGAGCGCGCTCGCGGTGGTCCTGACCTCGGCGGCCCCCGCCCTCACCTCGGCCGAGCAGCAGCTCGTCGTCGTGCTGTCCCTGGCCGCCGAGTACCTGGCGGCCGCTCAGCTCACCGAGCCGGCGCGGCTGGAGAGCGATGACCCGCGTCGCTCGACGAACCTGCCCTGGACGTTCACGTCGCTGGCCGTACGGCACTCGTTGGTGCCAGGAGCCCTCCTGCTCGCGATCACCGGGGGCGGCGCGGCGGTGTGCGCGCTCGGCGGTGGCGGGACGGCGGGCCTCCTGCCGCTCCTGGCGTCCGTGCCGGCACTCGTCGCGGCCGCCCTGGTCAGCTCCTATCGCGGCGTCATGCCCATGCACCTGATGATCGGTGTCAACACCCCCATGGGGAACACCGGGCCGTGGCAGGCGATGGCGTGGTACCTGCGCGGCCCGCTGGCGGCCGTCGCCTTCCTGTTCCCCGTCGTGCTGTCGGCGGCCCGGGGCCACGCGTACGGGCCGGCGCAGCTCGTCTGGAGCCTGGCGGTCGGCGCGGCAGGTCTGTGGTGGGTCCGCCACACGGCTCGCCGGCTCCACGGTGCGTAGCGAAGCGCCCGCGTCGGCCGTGTCCTTCCGACCCGCCGGAGAAGGGAGCGAGGAGGGGAACGCTGGCCGGATCGACGGCCTGGAGGGTCCGCTCCGCGTGCTGCCTGCCGTTGGTCTGCGTCCGCGGAGCGGCGGTCGGCGGTCAGCGGCGGCGGATGGCGGCCGGGCGGCGTGTCAGCCGGGTTCGGCCGGCGCGAGCGCCCGCCACTCGCGGGGCGAGACGCCGTAGGCGGCGCGGAAGCTCCGGCTGAAGTGCGCCGGGTTGACGAAGCCCCACCGCTGGGCGACGGCCGACACCGTCGGGGCGGTACGGCCGCGGCGGCCGAGTTCGCGGGCGCAGGCCTCCAGGCGGCGCCGCTGGATGAGCCGGCTCACCGTCACCCCCTCGTGCTCGAAGATCCGGTGCAGGTACCGCACCGAGATGTGGTGGGCCCGCGCGATGCGCTCGGGAGACAGCTCCGGGTCGCCCAGCCGGTCGTCGATGTACTCCCGCACCCGCCGGACCAGGTGCCCGTGGGGGTCGTCCGGCCCGTCCGCCGCCCGTCCGCCGGCCAGTTGGGCGACCAGTGCGCTCACCAGGTCGGCGACGCTGCCGGCCAGGCGGTCGCCGACCGCCGCGGGGAACGAGTGCGCGGACGCGGCCAGGACGCCGAGGAAGGGCGCGAGCACCGGCCCGCAGCCGTCCAGGGCGCTGACGGTCGCCCCGGCCGCGTGCCGCAGGTCGCGCTCCGGCACGCCCAGCAGCCGGCGCGGCACGTGGAACAGGTGGGTGCGGAAGCGCTCCGGGTAGTCGACGGCGTAGGGCCGTGCCGTGTCGTACAGCACCAGCCCTCCCGGCAGCGCCTCCGCGCGGCGCCCGTCCTGTTCCAGTACGGCCCGGCCCGACACCTGCACCCCCACCCCGACCAGCGGCTCGGCGCCCGGGGCCCGCGCGATCAGGTCGGCCGTACAGGAGAGGCGGGCGGCGTCCGCCTCCAGGGTGGAGATCCTCACGTGCCCGAGCCGGTGCGACTCCACGAGCCCGTCGAACGGCCGCCCGGTGAGCGGGAGTGCCTCCACCGGCGTCAGGGTGCGCGACACCGCCCCGCTCCAGTACGCCGCCTTCTCCTCGTCCGCCACCGCCTCGGTCGTGACCCGCACGCCCATCTGACCGCCCTTCCGCCGAAGTCCTGCGATTCCAGCGTGGACCGCGCCGTCGCCCGGCCGTTAGGTCATCTGACTGCCCTGTCCGGCGGGGCGGGCCGAGGGCCGCCGCGGCGGGTCAACCGCCGTCGAGGGCGTGGGCGAGCGCGGCCCGGGAGGTGATCCCGAGCTTGGGGAAGATCCTGTAGAGGTGGGCCGCGACGGTGCGGGGCGACAGCTGGAGCTGCCGGCCGATCTCCTTGTTGGTCAGACCGGTCGCCGCCAGCCGGGCGATGCGCAGCTCCTGCCCGGTCAGGCCGGCGGGCTCCGCGGCGGATCCGCCCGGCGGCAGGGCCACGGAGTCGCCCGCGGCCCGTAGCTCCGCCTCGCACTGCCGGGCCCAGGGGTCCGCCTGGAGGCGGCGGAACACGTGGTGGGCCGCGCGCAGCGCCTCCCGGGCCCCGGGCCGGTGGCGGCGGCGCAGCCACGCGCCGTGGGCCAGGCGCAGCCGGGCGAGGTCGAAGGCCCATCGCTCGGCGCCCGGGACGGCGTAGGCGGCCCGGTAGGCGGCGTCGGCTTCGTCGTTGGCCGTCAGGGCTGCGGCGGCCACGGCGTCGGCGGCCGCGAGCAGGAAGGCGTGGCGGCCGGAGATCTCCGCGGACCGCGCGGACCGCGCCGCCTCCAGGTGGGCCCGGGCCTCGTCGAGGCGGCCGGTGTGCACGGCGGCCGTCACCAGGTCCAGGACCAGCGTGTGGTGCCACGGCGGGCCGCCGGGCAGGTGCCCGGGCGGGGTGAGTTCGCACAGGTGCGCGTAGGCCTCCTCGTAGCGCCGGTGGGCGAGCGCGGCCAGGCCGCGCAGGTGGGTCAGGCGGTCGAGGACGTGGCGCATGCGGGCGCGGGTGGCGGCCGGACGGATGGCCTGTTCGACCTCCCGCAGTCCGGCCTCGTCGCCCCGGCCGGCCAGGAAGTGGGCGTGGTACTGGCGGAACATCAGGGCGTTGGTGTGGTAGCCGAGTTCGTCGGCTATCTCGGCCTCGCGCAGGCAGACGGCCGACCGGTCCCAGTGCCCGAGCAGGAAGTCCTGGTGGCACTTGGCCTTCGCCACCGAACCGTGGGTGGCGTAGCCGTGCAGCCCGGTGAAGCGCCGCCACAGGTCGTCCTCGGGGCAGTCGAGCGCCGACGCGGTCCACAGCAGGAGCCAGGCCGCGCCGGCTCCCTGTTCCTCGGTCATGGTCTCGGCCGCCGTCCGCAGCGCGTCGGCGGCGTGCGGGCCGGGGTCGGTCCAGGCCCGCAGGCAGAGTCGCCCCACCTCCGAGACGTGGTCCCGGTGCCGTTCCAGAGCGCGCCACGCCCAGGGGTCGCCGGTGTAGCTGGCGGCCAGCAAGAGCTTGAAGTAGGCCTGCTCGACCAGCCCGCCGAAGGTCTCGGCGCCGGGGGCGGTGAGCGCGTCGAGGGCCGCGGGCAGCAGCGCGGCGGAGGACTCGAAGTCGACGTGGTGGCTCTGGTCGACGTAGACGGCCGCGTACGCGAACAGCGGGGCGATGTCCTGCGGCACCGTGCTGGTCCTCAGCTGCGCCACGAGGTCGGCGGCGCGGCGCAGCTGTCCGCCGCGCGCCGACATCACCGCGGCCCAGGTGAGCCGGCGGGTCCGGTCGCAGGATACGGGGCTGAGGGCGGCGGCGCGTTCGAGCAGGAGCGCGCCCTCCGCGTCGCCGCCGCGGCGGGCCAGGTCGCGCCCCGCCTCCTGGAGCCGGTGCGCGAGGTCCTCGTCGGGCAGCAGGGCGGCCGAGGCTTCGTGGACCAGCCTGCGGGGGTCCTCCGGTGCGAGGACGGCGGACAGGGCCTGATGGGCCTCGCGGCGCTGGCTGTCGGAGGCGGTGGAGACCACGGCGGTGCGGACCAGGGGGTGGCGGAACACCAGCTGTCCGGCCTGGTCGAGCCAGGCCAGGCCGTCCGTCTCGATCCGGTCCAGGATCTCCCGCGCGTTCTCGTCCGCGACGGCGCGCAGCCACGCCCCGCCGGCGGACTCCGTGCCGGTGGCCAGGGCTCCCAGCAGGAGGAGGCGGCCGGCCTCGGGCGTCACCGCGCCCAGCCGGTCGGCGAACATCCGCTCCAACTTCCGTCCCAACGGCAGCCGTTCGGGCAGCGGCGCGGCCCCGCGCTGCTGGGCGGCCGCGAGCTGGCGGGGCAGTTCCACCAGGGCCAGCGGGTTGCCGGCCGCCTCGGTCAGGAGCCGGTCCCGGGCGGGTGCGGCGAGGTCGGGGTAGCGGGCGCCCAGCAGCAGGGCCGCGTCCGTCCGGGGCAGGGCCCGTACGTCGAGGGTCTCGGCCGACCAGGTCTGCGCGGACGGCCCGTCCGGCCGGACGGCGGCGGCGATCACCACCGGCAGGTCGGCGCAGCGCCGGTGCAGGAAGGCGAAGACGGTCGCGCTGGAGGAGTCGATCCAGTGCAGGTCGTCCAGGAGGAGCAGCACCGGGGCGGTCCGTGTCGCCTCCTCCAGCAGCGCCAGCGCGGCGGCGCCGACGGCGAACCCGCTCGGGGTGCCGGCCCGGACGCCGAGCGCGCTCTCCAGGGCGTCCCGCTGGTGCGCGGAGAGGGCGCCCGAGTGCTGGAGCATCAGCCGGAAGGCCTGGTGGAGGGCGCCGAACGCGAGGTCCGTCTCCGCCTCCGTGCCGAGCGCCCGCAGGACGGTGAACCCCCGCTCGCGCGCCGCGCGCTCCACCCAGGCCAGCAGGGTGCTCTTGCCCACGCCCGCCTCGCCGCGGAGCACCACCGTGGAACCGCTCGCGCCGTCCACGGCCTGGACCAGCGCCGCGGTCAGCAGCTCGGTCTCCCGCTGCCGCCCCACCAGGACCGGAACACGCCCGTCCTCCGCCACCTCGCTCGCCCTCCTCGGGTCCTGTCGGCCCGTTTCTCCGGGCGCCCAAGGTTACCGTCCGTCAAAACCGTCCGACACTGTGTGGACGGGACGGCCCCGGGCCCGGCGGGACCGGGGCCGGCGAACGGGGCGGCCGGTTCGTGCCGCCGTCGCTGTCCGCCTCACCGAGACGGCGGCCACCACGCTCGCCTGGCTCTTCCACGAACTCGCGCGGCGCCCCCGCCTCCAGGAGGAGCTCAGCCGGGAGGTGCGCGCCCTCGCCGAGGACGGTGCCGTCGCCCCGGACAACCTGCCGCGCCTGGAGCGCACGGGGCACGCGATCAGCGAGACCCTGCGGCTCCACACCCCCAACTGGATCCTGATGCGCCGGGCGGTGGCGCCGCTCCACTACGGCGGAGCCCTCCTGCCCCCGGGGGCGGAGGTGCTGTTCAGTCCGGCCGCGCTACACCGCTCCCCGCGGCTGCACCCCGACCCGTTGCGGTTCGACCCCGCGCGCTGGCGCCGCCCCGGCAACCGCGCCCACCCGGGGCTGTTCCTCCCCTTCGGCGCGGGCCTCCACAAGTGCGTCGGCGAGTCCTTCGCCTGGACCGAGATGCTCGTCGTCGCCGCAGCCGTCCTGGCCCGCCTGCGGCTGAGGCCGGCCACGGCCGCCCCGCTGCGGGAGACCGCCACCGCCGCCACCGTCCGCCCGCGCGGCCCGCTGCTCGTCGCCGAACGGCGGTGAACGCCGGTGAACGGGGTGAACGGCGGTGAACGCCGGTGAACGGGGTGAACGGCGGTGAACGCCGGTGAACGGGGTGAACGGCGGTGAACGGCCGGGGACGACACCGCGTCCAGGCCGGACCGGTCCGGGAGTTCACGACCGCACCCCGTCCTCGTCCTCGGTCTTCGCGGGCTCCGGGGCCACCGACCCGGTCCACGCGGCGTTGACGTTCTCCGGCGTCACCGGCGGGTAGCGGGAGGCGGCGAAGAAGGCGATCGCCGCCAGCACCAGCGCGACGAGGACCACCACCACCCCGGCCGTCCCGCCGATCCCGTTCGCGGCCCAGTAGGCCACCGCACCGGCCAGCGCGGCGGACGGGAGGGTGAGCAGCCAGGCC
This sequence comes from Kitasatospora sp. NPDC034533, assembly GCF_055575155.1. Classification (NCBI taxonomy): domain Bacteria; kingdom Bacillati; phylum Actinomycetota; class Actinomycetes; order Kitasatosporales; family Streptomycetaceae; genus Kitasatospora; species Kitasatospora sp. NPDC034533. Next base: position 51,805 of record NZ_JBVITE010000047.1, on the reverse strand, counting down.
GTGGCCATCCGGCGGGCGAGCCGCCAGCGCACCTCGGCCCCCTCCCGCCCGAGCCCCGAGCCGAGGATCGACCCGGTGGCCACGTGGGTCGTGGAGAGCGAGTAGCCGAAGTCGGCGGAGCAGAGGATCACGGCGGCGGAGGCCGACTCGGCGGCCATGCCCTGTGGCGGTTCGATCTCCACCAGTCCCTTGCCCAGCGCCCTGATCACCCGCCAGCCGCCGACGTAGGTGCCCAGGGCGATCGCCAGCGCACAGGAGACGATCACCCAGTCCGGTGCCTTCGCTCCGGCCGGCAGGGTGCCGTTGGCGATCAGGGCCAGGGTGATGACGCCCATGGTCTTCTGGGCGTCGTTGGTGCCGTGGGCGAGCGAGACCATGCAGGCCGAGCCGACCTGGCCCAGCCGGAACCCGCGGGTGCGCGCGTCCTCGGCGACCTCGCGGGTGAGGCGGTAGACCAGGAGGGTGCCGAGCGCGGCGACCGACCCGGCGATGAACGGCGACAGCGCGGCGGGCACGATCACCTTGGCCACCAGTCCCTGCCACTTGACGGCCGAGGCGCCGGCCGCCGCCATCGTCGCCCCGACCACCCCGCCGATCAGCGCGTGCGAGGAGCTGGACGGGATCCCCAGGAACCAGGTCGCCAGGTTCCACAGGATGCTGCCGGTCAGGCCGGCCACGACCACCGTCAGGGTCACCTCGCCACTGGCGACCAGGCCGTTGGCGATGGTCGCCGCCACCGCGGTCGACAGGAACGCGCCGACCAGGTTCAGCACCGCCGAGACCGCCACCGCGACGCGCGGCGGGAGGGCCCCGGTGGCGACCGAGGTCGCCATCGCATTGCCGGTGTCGTGGAAGCCGTTGGTGAAGTCGAAACCCAGCGCCGTGACGACCATCAACGCCAGGACCGCGTCGTTGCCGGTCACGGCCCGAACCTAGCCCGCGCCCCCGGACGCGCCCGGTTCGGCGACGGCCCGGCACGCCGGACCGGGAGGAGCCGCCATCCGGTAGGACCAGCACCGGGACACCGCGGCACGGAGCACCATGGGCCCGCCCGCTCGCCTGCGATCGCACAGACCGTCGGCCGCTGAACGTCAGGTCGGGTACGGGCGCTGGACATCACCCGGGAGAGCGCACACGCTCACCGGCGGCGCCCCGGTCGTCCTGTTGCGGGGCGCCCGGAGACGGTGCTGTCCTGCTGGTGTCAGGCAGTGCGAGGATCGGAGCCGATGTGCCCTCCCCCGATGCCGTCGGGCCCCAGGAGGCCGCCGACCGGCTGGCCATCCGCCAACTGGTCGACGCCTACGCGCACCGCGCGGACCGCCGGGACGCCGAGGGCCAGATGGCCCTGTTCACCGAGGACTGCCGCTTCCTGGTCCACCGCCTCCGCCGAACCGACCCAGGAGTTGCGCGGACGCGCCGCCCTCGCGCCGGTCCTCGCCGATCTCAACCGCTACCGGGCCACCACCCACTTCAACGGCCAGAGCACCGTCACCCTCGACGGTGACCGGGCCGAAGGCGAGACCTACTGCCTGGCCCACCACGTCTCGTCCGGTACGGACGACGAGCGCACGATCATGGTCGCGTCCATCCGCTACCTGGATCGGTTCGTCAGGCACGACGGCGCCTGGCTCTTCGCCGAACGCCGGCTGCTGGTCGACTGGACCGAGACCCGCCCCTGCAAGCCCTGACGCCCCGACCCGGCGGCGAAAGCGATGGCACCCATGGCTGAGCGATCCACCGTCCGCACCGTGACCTACGACCTGCTGCGCGCGCTCGGGCTCACCACCGTCTTCGGGAACCCGGGCTCCACCGAGGAGCCCTTCCTCCAGGACTTCCCCCCGGACTTCCGCTACGTCCTGGCCCTCCAGGAGGCCTCCGCCATCACCATGGCCGACGCCTTCGCCCAGGTCACCGGGCGCCCCGCGCTGGTCAACCTGCACACCTCGGCCGGCACCGGCAACGCCATGGGCAACCTCGTGGCCGCGTACCAGGCGCACACGCCCCTGATCGTCACCGCCGGCCAGCAGCACCGGGAGCTGCTGATCGGCGAGCCGTACCTCGCCAACCGCGAGGCCACCCTGCTGCCGCGGCCCTGGGTCAAGTGGTCCTACGAGCCGGCCCGCGCCGAGGACGTCCCCGAGGCCTTGATGCGCGCCCACGCGCACGCGCTCCAACCGCCCGCCGGGCCGGTCTACCTGTCGGTCCCGATGGACGACTGGCAGCGGCCGCTGCCCGGCTTCAACCGGGTGCGGACGGCGAGCCCCCGGGTGGCCCCCGACCCGGAGCGGCTGCGGGCCTTCGCCGGACGCGTGTCCGCCGCCCGCCGGCCCGCGCTGGTCTTCGGGCCCGAGGTCGACCGCAGCGGCGGCTGGGACGTGGCCGTCGCCCTCGCCGAGAAGCTGCGCGCCGCCGTCTACGGCGCCCCGCTGGCCGAACGCGCCTCCTTCCCCGAGGACCACCCGCTCTACGCCGGCCCCCTGGGCCTGTCGGTGAAGGCCGTCGGCGAGCGGCTGGCCGGGCACGACCTGGCCGTCGTGATCGGCGCGGAGGTGTTCCGCTACTACCCCTACGTGCCCGGCGACCACCTGCCCGCGGGCACCGCCCTGCTGCAGATCACCGCCGACCCCCGGGCCGCCGCCGCGGCGCGGGTCGGCGACAGCCTGCTCGGCGATCCCCGGCTCGCGATCGAAGGGCTGCTGGACCTGGTCGAGGAGGGCTCGGCCCGCACCGCCCCGGACCCGATGCCGCGGCCCCGGGTGCTGCCGTCCTCGCCGACCCTTCCGCTCCCCCCGCCCGTGGTCCACGCCGCGCTGAGCCGGGTCCGCCCGCCGGACGCGGTCATCGTCAACGAGTCCACCTCGACCATGGCCGAGCTGCTCGAATGGCTGCCCGCCACCCGCCCCGGCTCCTTCTTCGCCACCGCCAGCGGAGGAATCGGCTGGGCCGTACCGGCCGCCGTCGGCATCGCGCTGGCCGACCGGGAACGCGGGGTCCGGCGCCCGGTGGTCGGGCTGATCGGCGACGGCTCCTTCCAGTACTCCGTCCAGGCCCTCTACACCGCGGCCCGGCACCGCCTCCCGATCGTCTACGTGGTCATGCGCAACCACGAGTACGCGATCCTCAAGTCCTTCGCCCGGCTGGAGGACACCCCGGGCGTCCCCGGACTCGACCTGCCCGGCCTGGACATCGCCTCGCTCGCCCGCGGCTTCGGCTGCCGTGCCGTCGACGTGCGGACGGCCGAGGACCTGGAACGGGAGTTCACGGCGGCGCTGGAGGCCGGCACCACCACCGTCATCGTCGTCCCCACCCGGCCCCAGCCGGCCGTGCTGTAGGCGGCGCGGCGGGGCCCCGACCGTTGGCGCCGAAGACCTCAAGCAGTCGCTTGACAACCGGCGCGGGCCCCTGCTTGGGTCCGGACCGTGGAACGGGACGAGAAGACGGACCAGCGCCGGGAGACCGGCCGCCGCACCCGGGACGGCCTGCTGGCCGCCGCCCTGGAGCTGCTGGCGGAGCGCGGCCAGGACGGCGTGAAGCTGCGCGACGTCACCGACCGCGCGGGCGCCAACGTCGCCGCCGTCAGCTACCACTTCGGATCGCTGCGATCGCTCTGCGACGCCGCGATCGAACACGCGCTGGAGCAGTACCTGGACGCCCAGATCCGGGCGCTCGACCCGCTCGGTCCCGACGCGACCCTCCAGGAGCTGGCTGCGGCGTTCGCCCGGCCGATGATCAGAGCACTGGCCGCCGGCGGGCGGGACCTGGCCGTGATGCGCACCGTGGCCCGGGTCGCGATCGACCCGCCGCAGGGCTGGGAGCGCCTGACCGGCAAGTTCGAACGGGCCCGCCAGGACGCCGTCCGCGTGCTGGCGGCGAACCTGCCCGGCGTCGACGAGCAGGACCTGGTCCTGCGCATCCGCTGCGCCGCCGGCCTGCTCAACTGGCTCGCCCTGGCGCCCGTCGGCGCCGAGCTGGCCACGGAGCCCGCCGAGCGGATCGAGCGGCGGCTGCTGCCTGTCCTGGCCGGTGCCTTCCACGGGCAGCCGTACCCCGGCTGACCTGCGCGGACTCCCTGCCGCCCAGGGCCTTCGGACGACCACTTGACCGGCCCACCGCCGGGTTCCCATAATTTCAAGCAAGCATTTGATTTCCTTCGTGGAAGGGGAAGTGCGATGACCATCGACGCGGAGGCCACGGTCCGGGCCGCCTATCACGCGGCCGAGGGCCACGTCCTCGACGTGCGGGGCTTCATCGACCTGTTCGCCGAGGACGGGGTGTTCAACAACGTCGTCGCGGGCGAGAGCTACCGCGGCGAACACCTCGGCGACCAGGTCGCCTCCATGGCGGCCCTGGCACCCGACATCCACCGCGAACTGCACCGGTTCCACGTCATCGGCGACGTGGTGGCCGTCGAGCTGACGATCGAGGGCACCGTCACCGGGCCGTTCGAGACGCCCGCCGGGACCGTCCGGGCCACCGGCGCCCGGCTCGGCATCCCCACCGCCGACTTCTGGTACGTCCAGAACGGGAGGATCAAGGAGTTCAACTGCTACGTCGGGCTCAGCGTCATGCTCGACCAGCTCGGCGTGCACCCCGACTTCGCCTCCGCCGTCACGGCGTCACCGGTCGCGGCCTCCTGACCTCCGGCCGGGCCCGGCCGGAGGAGGTCCCCTGTCGGCGTGGCGATGAGTCCTGCCGCCGTTCGGGGTCTACATCTCTGGAGGACGACCAGACGACCGGGAGTACAGACATGGGCCTCATCCACATCGAGCTGTTCGCGACCCTCGACCTCGTCGGGCAGGCACCCGGCGGGCCGGACGAGGACCCGGCGGGGTTCCCGTTCGGCGGCTGGCAGGCGCCGCTGCTGAACGAGGTCACCGGGGCGCAGATCCTCGCCGCGTACGAGGGGACGGACGCCCTGCTGCTCGGGCGGCGCACCTACGACATCTTCGCGGCCTACTGGCCGCGCCAGACGGACGGTGCGATCGCCGAGCTCTTCAACAGCGTCCCGAAGTACGTGGCCTCCCGGGGTACGCCCGACCTCCCCTGGGCCGGGTCCACGCTGCTGGGCCCGGACCTGGCCGGCGCGGTGCGGGAGATCCGCGAGCGGCACGAGCACGTGAAGGTGGTCGGGAGCCTGGACCTGGTGCAGACCCTCCTGCGGGAGCGGCTCTTCGACCGGCTGGACCTGTGGGTGCACCCGATCGTGCTCGGCGTCGGGAAGAAGGTGTTCGACGGCGGGGCGGTGCCGATGAACGTCGCGCTCCTCGAACCGCCGGTGGCCGCCCCGCAGGGCACCGTCTACCTGCGCTACGGGCTCGCCGAGGGCACCCCCAGGACGGGCGACATGAGCCTGCCCGACCGCGGCCTCGGGCCCGACGGGGACCGGTGATCCGGTGATCCGGTGGCTACGGTGAAACGCCGGCGGAGTCACCCCGGGTGCCGAGCCGTTCGTGCGGACGGCGCGGCGCCCGGGGGCCTGGGTGCCTGCTACCCCAGGGCGTGAGGGGTGGCCCGGGTGGTGGTCTCACACGGCGAGGGCGCCGCCGACGAAAGTTCGTTCCGGCGGTGACGCCACGAGTTCGACCATCGTGCCCGCGCGGAGGTCGTCGCCGGCGACCCGCGCGATCGCGTCGGTGAGCGCGGCGCCGAGGCGCGCGGTGATCCGGGCGGCGTCGGGGCGCTCGAAGACTCCCGCGCGGACGCCCATGACCACCGAGGCGATCGTGTCCACTGCCGCGCCTCCCTTGGCGAAGCGGCCTGCGGGGACTCCGGCCAGCCGGATGCTCACCAGGTCGCGGGCCCATTCGCCGTAGACGCCGGCGATCGCGTCCGTCAGCGCGACGACCAGCGCGGGTTCGTGGCCCGCCAGCCTGTTCTCTGGAAGGTGGACGGTCAGATGCGGCACAGTGGACCCCGTTCCCTTTGAATTCAAAGCCTTTGCTTTCAAAGCTATCTGGGAGAGGTCGCCGATGTCCACGGAATCGGACGGTCCGGCCGTCGACGAGGCCGTCCGCACCCTGCTGTTGCTCATGCCACGGCTGGTCGGCCGCGCCAAGCGTCTGCCCCTCCCCGCGGCGCTCCAGGGCCTGGACCTGGCACCCCGGCACCTCGCCCTGCTCGCCCACCTGGAGTACGACGGCCCCACCAGCGTCAACGAGCTGGCCACCCGGCTGGAGGTGGCCCCGACGACCGTCAGCCTCATGGTCAGCGAGCTGTCACGGCCGGGCGTCCTGCGACGCACCGCCGATCCCACCGACCGCCGCCGCCGCATCGTCGCCATCACCCCCGCCTACGCCGCACCGATCCGCGAGTGGCTCTCCGGCAGCGCCTCCGCCTGGGAAGACGTCATGCGCGGTCTCACCCCTGCGGAACGCGCCACGGTCATCACCGCGCTGCACGCCTACGAAGCCGCCCTGGAGCAGCCGGGCGACAAGCCCCGGAACGCGCCGCCACGTTAGCGGCATCGAGTGGCCATTCCGGTGGAAGCCTCCCGGGGACCCTGGCGGCCGGGCCGACACGCCGGGCCGGCGGTGGTCGTCGGCGCCGATTCGCCGGTCGCGGCGGCGAGTTGGCGGCGCCACGACATTGGCGGCCCGAGGGGCACGGCCCCGCTCCGGCCGCGAACCGATACTGGGCATGCCGCATCCACCCCACCGCGACCGGCCCCGGGCCCGGTTCCGGCGCGGCGGGCCGGGGTCCCGGGTGGCGCGAAGGGAGCGGGCGTGTCGTTTCTCGGGAACGGTCGCCGACGGGAGTTCAGCCGACGGGGGTTCGTCGGGGCCGCGGCCCTCGCGGGTGCCGGCGCCGCGTTCGGCCCCGTCGCGGTGGCCGCCGGCCCCGAGGGGGCGCGGGCGCAGGCCGGTCCGCGGTCGAGGACGCTGGAGTTCACCGCGGGCACCAACGCCGGCATCGCGCTCTCGCCCGACGGCGAGCGGCTGATCATCGAGGTCCAGGGCGTGCTGTGGGGGCTGCCCCGGGCCGGCGGCACGGCGACCGCCCTGACCGCCCCCGAGCTGGAGCCGACCCGCCCGGTGTGGTCGCCGGACGGGTCGACCGTCGCCTTCTGCGCGTACCGGGGCGGGGGCTTCCACCTGTGGGCCATGGCGCCGGACGGCTCGGACCTGCGGCAGCTGACCTCGGGGCCGTGGGACGACCGGGGCGCGTCCTGGTCCCCGGACGGGCGGCACCTCGCGTTCTCCTCCGAGCGCGCGGGCGACGCGGTGTCCGGCAGCTCGTACGACGTGTGGACGGTGGAGGTCGCCACCGGCCGGCTGACCCGGCTGACCGAGCAGGCGGGGGCCGAGGACTACGACCCCTCGTGGCACCCGGCCGGCGACCGGGTCCTCTTCGTCCGGGCCGACGCCGCCGGCGGGCGGACCATCGCCTCCGTACCGGCCACCGGCGGGCCGGTGACCGTCGAACGCACCGTCACCACCGGCACGGTGGTCTGCCCCGTGGCGTCCCGGGACGGCCGGCTGGCCTACGTGTGGGTCGGCGACGCGTCCGCCGAGACCTCCTACCGGGCGGCCACCTCCTCGCTGGCCGTCGACGGCGAGGTGGTCTCCGGCGACGAGGACGTCTCCCCCCTGCCGCCGTGCTGGACCCCCGACGGCGGGATCCTCTACTTCGCCGACGGCCGGATCACCGACCGCTCCCCCGCGCTGAGCACCGCGAAGCAGGTCCCGTTCACCGCGCGCACCCAGGTGCCGAGGCCGCAATACCGGCGCAAGGCAAGGGACTTCGACTCCACCGCCGAGCGGGACGTACGCGGTGTCCACCTGCCCGCCCTCTCGCCGGACGGGCGCTCCGTCGTCTTCTGCGCGCTCAACGCGCTGTGGCTGATGCCCATCGGAGGGCAGCCGCGCGAACTCTTCCGGGCGGCCCCCGCCCACTACGTGCAGATGCCGTCCTGGAGCCGGGACGGGCGCGACGTCCTGTACGTGTACGACGGGGACGCGGACGGTGACGGCCTGGGCGCCGTGCACCGCCTGACGCTCCGGGACCGCGGCGACACGGTCCTCGCCCGCGGTGGCCGGTTCAACCCGGCGCTCTCCCCCGACGGCACCCGGCTGGCCTGCCAGGACGTCCTGGGCAACCTCCTCCTCGTCGACCCCGCCACGGGGACCGAGAGCGTGATCGCGGCACCCATCGGAGGCAACGGCCTTCCCGGACGGCCGAGTTGGTCCCCCGACGGCCGCTACGTCGCGCTGTGCGACCGCAACCGTCTCAACCACCGCTTCCGCGAGGGCTACAACGTCATCCGGGTGATCGACACCCGCGACGGCTCCGCACGCTCCTTCCTGCCGCTGCCGGACACCTCGGTGGCCGACCGCTGCGACAGCGGTCCGGTCTGGTCGCCCGACGGAGCGTGGCTGGCGCTCGTCGTGGAGTCCGCGCTGTGGGTGCTGCCCGTCGCCCCGGACGGCACGCCCACCGGCGAGGCGCGGCGGATCACCGACGGACCGGCCGACCACCCGTCCTGGTCCGGCGACTCCGCCCGGCTGCTCCACCTCGCCAACGGGCGGCTGCGGCTGATCGGCCGCGACGGCGCCGACCCGCGCACCGTCCCCGTCCGGCTGCGCACCGCCCGCGCCCTGCCGCCGCGCTCCGACGTCACCCGCATCCACGCCGCCTGCCTGTGGGACGGCACCGGCGAGAGCCTCCGCGAGGACGTCGACATCGTCGTCTCCGGCAACCGCGTCACCGCCGTCGAACCGCACCGCTCGGGCGCCCGTCGCGCGGGCGAGCGACTGGTCGACGCCACGGACCACACGGTCCTGCCCGGTCTGTGGGACGCCCACACCCACCCGTACCTGGACACCTACGGCGGCCGCGAACCCCGGCTGCTGCTCGCCTACGGGATCACCGGCACCGCCTCGATGGGCGGCTTCGCCTACGAGCAGGCGCGCCTGCGCGAGTCCGTCGACGCCGGGCTGGTGGACGGGCCCCGCTTCCTGGCGACCGGCGAACTGCTCGACGGCAGCCGCGTCGCGTACAGCATGGGCCGCGCCCACCGCACCGACGACGGGATGCGGCGCAGCCTGGAGCGCGCGGTGGCGCTGGACCACGACTTCGTCAAGACCTACGTGAGGGCGCCCGCCCGGTTCATGGCGCAGGCCGCGCGGACGGCCCACGAGCACCTCGGGGTGCCCTCCGGCAGCCACCTGCTGACACCCGGGGTGCAGGTGGGGCAGGACCTGACGGCCCACCTGTCGGCGACGCAGCGGCAGGAGTACGGCCGGGTGGTCTCCCCCACCGGGCACAGCTACCAGGACGTCCACGAGATCTACCGCGGCGGGGACTTCGCGATCATCATCACCCCCTTCTCCGCCTACCACCTGCTCGGCGACTACCCGGAGCTGGCCCAGGACCCCCGGGTGACCGCGCTGATGCCGCCCTGGGACGCCGCCGGCGTGCGGCGGCGGGCGGGGACGCCGACCACCCAGGCCCAGCGGCAGGCCGTACGGATCGAGATGGACGTCTACCGCAGGATCATCGCCGACGGCGGAGCGCTGACCCTGGGCACCGACTCCCCGCTCGTCCCCGTCGGCCTCCAACTGCACCTCGCCCTGCGCGCCCTGCACCGCTACGCGGGCCTGACCCCGGCCCAGGCCCTGCACACGGCCACGGTGGCCCCGGCCCGGCTGTTCGGCCTGGCGGACGACCTGGGCACGGTGGAGCCGGGCAAGCTGGCGGACCTGACGGTGGTCGAAGGCGACCCGTTCCACGACTTCGCCGACCTGGTGCGCACCTCCTGGGTGATGCGCGACGGTGTGGTCCACCGGAGCGCTGACCTGACGGGCGACGGCGGGCGGGCCCCGGCGGAGCGGCCGCCGGGGTGGGACGAGGAGTGGTACGCGATCGGCGAGGCGCTGCGCCGCGACGGCTGCTGCGCCCCGTACTGAGTTCCCGCACCGGGCTCCCGTGCCCAGTTCCGGTACCGGGCCCATGGTGCGCGTCCCGGGCCGGTGCGCGTCCCCGACCGGCTTGCCCCGGTGCCGTCGTGGGTCCGGCGGCGGGGGCCCCGCGCCGTACGACATGCTCCCGGATACTCCCGGCGGATGACTCCGGGTACCTCACGGGGGCTACGAACGGCACCAGCGCGTTTACATCCGCGGGCCGATTCCGCCACGGAGCCGCGGAACCTAGCGTCGGTCCCATGAAACGCAATCGCCGTATCAGCGCTGTCGCGGTGCTGGCGCTCGCCGCGCTCGTCACCGGAACCGGCGCCGGGTTCGCCGCCACGACCGCACCGCCGGCCACACCGGTGGCCACGCACGCGTTCGAAACCGCACCGGCCGCTGCCACCGCGCCCACGGGGTCCTTCCACGGCACGCTCCCCGCGCCGACCGGCCCCTACGCCGCCGGCGAGGAGGTCATCCACCTCACCGACGCGAGCCGTCCCGATCCATGGGTGCCGTCGTCCGGCCCCCGCCAGCTGACCGTCACGATGGTCTACCCGGCCGTCCCCGGGACCGGGACCCCGGCCCCTTACACGACCCTCGCCGAGGCAGCCGGAATCATCGAGCACGGGAAGATACCGGCGAGCTCCGGCGTCACCCCGCAGACCCTTTCCGGCGTCACCACCCACGCCTTCGACGGCGCGCGGCCGCAGAGCGGCAAGCATCCGCTGGTGGTCCTCTCACCCGCGTACGAGGACCCGCGCATGGTGCTCACCTCGCTCGCGACCGACCTGGCCAGCCACGGCTACGTCGTCGCGCTCGTCGGCCACACCTACGAGGACAACGGCGAGACGCTGGCGGACGGCCGGACGCCGCCGTGCGCGATCTGCGATGCCCCGGCGTGGCTCGACTTCGACGCCGTCGCCGCCGGCCGCGCGCTGGACGTGTCCTTCGTGATCGACCAGTTGACGCACGGCAATACCGCGTGGCCCCTGGCCCACCTCATCGACAAGCACGAGATCGGCATGGCCGGACACTCCCTCGGCGGAGCGGCGGCCGCCGCCACGATGATCGCCGACCCGCGCGTACGGGCCGGAGTGAACATGGACGGCAGCTTCCACCCGGACCCGATGCCCGGCCAGATCAACCGGCCGTTCCTCATGCTGGGTACGGCGGAGAACAACCCGGTCGGCGGCCACGACACCTCGTGGGGGCGGACCTGGGCCGCCCTCGGCGGCTACAAGAAGTGGCTGACGGTCACCGGCGCCGACCACTTCAGCTTCAGCGACCTGGAACTGCTTCATGAGCAGGCCGGGTTCCCGACGCCGCCCCTCGCCCCGGAGCGCGGGGTGGCGATCACCCGCGAGTACGTGACGGCGTTCTTCGACCAGACGCTGAAGGGGATCCACAGTCCGCTGCTGGACGGCCCCTCGCCGGACAATCCGGAAGTACTCTTCCAGCACTAGCGCCACATTGATCCTCCGGGAGTACGTGCGGCTTTGAGCGGGCTGCCGTCGTACGTCCAGCGGTAGGGCCCGGTGTCCTGTTGGTCGTAGGACAAGACGAAGGTGTCGACGGCCGCGGCGCAGTGGATCAGGGTGGTGCACCGTGGTCCGGTGGGGCCGGTCCCGCGTTAGCGCAGGATGCCCGTGAGACCGTCTCCTCCCTTCCGGCACGCGAACGTGCCCGCGCAGCACCGCTCCCATCCGGTGGGCGCGCCCAGCAAGGTCAGTCGTGACCACCGGTCACCGGGCCGCGGGTTCCGGCGCAGCCACAGGCCCACCTGTGGAGCCGTCACGTCGTCAGCGCCTGGAGCGGACGGGCGGATGCGGCCCGGCAGCACGGCGGCGACGTCCTGGGCCGGGTGCCCGAAGAGGTCGACGCCGTCCCACGCCACCGCGCGCGTCGCGGGCGCGCCGGGGGACGCGTCGGCCTCGATGGTGATCTGGGTGAGGCGCTCGGCGCGGTCGGGCCCTCCTGCGGCGATGGTCAGCACGATGTCGCCGAAGGTGGCGACGGTGTTCCAGCTCCGGTCGAAGAGGATGCCGCGCAGCCACGCGTCGTGGGCGTGCCGCAGGTGCCCGTAGTCGGCGCGGGTCAGCGTCATGCACTGTCGTGTCCGGTGGCTGCCGGGTGTCGCCGCGAGCACCGCGCAGGCCTCCTCGGAGGTCATTCCGAAGGTGAGCGTCCCGGCCGCGTCCGGCAGGACCACGCCGGTGCCCGGCAGCAACTCCAGCATCGAACCATTGTGCCCCTCGCGTCTCCTGGCCATGGCCACGGGCCGGACCTCGCGGTAAGCAAGGCCGGAGAGGCCGAGGAGGCCGGTCACCACGGCGGAGCGGGTGCGCGGGACGGCAGGTTCACCACCAGCAGGGCCAGGCCGGCCAGGGTGACGTTGCGGATCGCGGCGTCCAGGCCGTTCCAGGTCTTGGACTGCCACATCGCGAACCACTCCCCGCCGATGCCGATGAAGCCGGCGCCGAACAGTAGCAGCATCAGCAGCAGGCCGAGGGTGCTGAGGCGGCGGGCCAGGTGCGGCCGCAGCCACCAGGCGAGCGTGCCCGCGGTCAGGACCAGGGCGCTCAGCGCCTCCCAGACGATGATCGCGACGTAGGCCGCGTTCTGCAGGGCCGGCGAGGTGACGGAGCGCCACATCAGGTCCTGGTCCTGGAAGGTGGTGTCCATGGCCAGGACGTGCTGGACGAACTGCTGGTTGGTGGCGAAGTCGGTGATGTTCCCGAGGACGACGAGCAGCAGGTAGAGGGCGTTGGTGCCGGTGAGCACGGCCGCGGCGGCGGGCAGCGAGCCGAGGGCGAGCAGGCGGTCGCGGATGGCCCGTCGCGGGCCTTCGGTGCGGGGAGTGGTCGGCATGGCGAAGAGGCTAGGGCCTGTCTCCTTGACGAGCGGACAAGTAGTGGCGTTCCGCCTCTCGCTGATCGTCGTCTCGACCGCGAACGCATCGGCCCGCGCCTGCCGCGTCCAGTGGTCATCGATGCGGTTTCGGTCGCTCATTCGGGTGTCGGGGTGATGGCGTGGGCGAGTTGGACGCGGGAGCGGACGTCGAGTTTGCGGTAGACGCGGGTGAGCGTGGTTTCGACGGTTTTCACGCTCACGGTGAGAGCGGCGGCGATGTCGCGGTTGCTGGCGCCGGCGGCGGCGAGGCGGGCGCAGCGTTCTTCGGCGCCGGTGAGGTGGGGGCGGGCGCCTCCGTGCGCGGAGCTGGGTTCCAGGCGGCGGAGGGCCCGGGCGGCGGCGTCAGCCCAGGGGTGGGCTCCGTGGGCGGTGAAGAGGTCGGCGGCCCTCTGCGCGGCGGTGCGGGCGCTGGCGCGGCGGCGGGCGCGGCGTTCGGTGTGGCTGAGGGCCAGCAGGGTCCGGCCCCGTTCGAGGGGGAGGTGGCGCTGGCGCTCGGCCGCGTCGGTGAGGCGGCGGGCGGCGGTGTCGTGGTCGCCGCGGGCGGCGTCCAGCAGGGCCCGGGCGCGGTCGAGGACGGGCAGGACGGAGGTCCGGCCGAGGTCGGTGGCGGTGCGGTGGGTGTCGGCGAGCAGGTCGTCGGCCTCGTCGTGGCGGCCGACGGCGAGGAGGGCCTCGGCCAGGTCGGGGTGCCAGCGCAGGACGGACGGGTCGCGGACCTGCTGCCGCGTCTCCAGGGCGCGGACTTCCTCCAGCGGTTCCAGGGCTTCCTTCGGGCGGTCGGTGGCGAGCAGGAGGTGTCCGAGGGCGTGGAGGTTGCGGGAGAGGAAGACCTTGTTGTCCTCGTGCCGGGAGGCGTCGATGCCGCGGCGGGCGTGGGCCAGTGCGGCGCCGGTGTCCCGGGCGGCGCCCTCGACGAGGGCTGAGGTGTAACAGGCCGGGGCGGGTGACAGGGCGGTGCGGTCGGTCAGGGCCTGGGCGCGGTGGGCGTAGTCGAGGGCCTTGGCGCAGCGTCCGGTGCGCAGCTCGGCCTCGGCGAGGCTGCGCAGGAGGTCGACGGTGGCCTCGGTGTCCCCGGCCCGCTGGGCTTGGACGAGCAGGGGCAGCAGGGCGGCGCGGGCCTGTTCGGGGCGGTCGTCGAAGAGGGCGTGGCGGGCCGCGAGGTGTTCGGGGGTGGTGTTGACGGTGACGCGTTCGGTGCGCGGCAGTGACAGGGCACGCTCCAGTGTGGCTTCGGCTCCGGGGTGGCCGAGGATGCGCTGGATGCGGGCCTGCATGGTCAGGGCCAGGGCGGCGGTGGTGGTGTCGTCGGCTGTGCGGGCGAGGCCGGCGGACCGTTCGGCCAGGGTGGCGGCCCGATGGGGGTCGCCTTCGTTGACGTTGGCCCAGATGGCCTGGCGGAGCAGGACTTGTGCGGTCAGGTCCGGTCGGCCGGCTGCTTCGTGGAAGGCGGCGGCGAACAGTTCGTCCGCGCTGTGCAGGCGTTGTCCGCTGGCGTCGATCAGGGTCAGGAGGGCGTTGACCCGTGGGGCGGGGCTGGTGTCGTGTGCGAGGACGAGGCGGGTGGCGGCCCGGGCGCGGGGGAGGTCGCCGCAGTGCGAGGCGTCGCGCACCGCCGTCAGGGCCCGTTCGGTGAGGAGGCCGGTGTCCTCGCGCGGGGTGCGCTGGGCGGCGAGGAGGGAGAGTTCGGCGGCCAGCGGGTGTTCGCCGCGCAGCCGGGCGTGGCCGGCGGCGCGGGCGGCGTCACGCGCGGTGTGTCTGGCGGTGCGCGGGTCGGCGGTGTCGGCGGCCAAAGTGGTGTGGCGGTCGCGGCGGGCGGGGTCGTGGCTGGCTTCGGCCAGCCGGGCGTGCAGGAGGCGGCGTGCGGTGCCGGTGAGCCGGGTGGTGAGTTCGGTGCCGATCGCGGAGGCGGTGAAGCGCACCGGCCCGTCGCCGTGTCGAGGGTCGATCAGGGCTGCCGTCTCGGCCTGGGCCAGGAGGTGGTCGGCGGCCGGACCGGCGAGGCGGGCCAGCAGTTCGCGCTCGGGGCGGTCGTCGAGCGCGGCCAGGGTCAGCAGCTCCCGCACGTCCTCCGACACGGTTTCGAGCCATTCTCCGAGCAGCCGGCGGGCCGCCGGGGGCAGGGGTGGATCGTCCTGGGCGGTGCGGTCGTCGGCCTCGGCGAGTGCCAGGGCCAGGGCGGGGTTGCCGCCGCTGCGGGCGTGGATCCGGGCGACCGCGTTCGGATCGGGCCAGTGGGGGGAGAGCAGGGAGGAGACCTGACCCAGCGTCAGGGGCGGGACGCGCACCGCGTGCGCGTCCTCGCCGCACCAGTGGCCTCCGGCCTCCGGCCGCCAGGTGCGCTCGGCGACGATGACGGGCAGCTCCGGGGCCTGCCGCAGGGCCCAGCCCAGCACGGTGGCGCTGGCCGGATCCAGCCACTGGGTGTTGTCCACCACCAGCGTCACCGGCGGCGCCTCCCGCAGCACTGTGGCGGTCAGCCGCCGCAGCCGCAGGGCCAGGGTGTTGCCGTCCGGCGAGGTCGGTCCTGCGCCTGCCTTGTCCAGCGCGTCCGCCAACTCCCCGGCGGAGGGCAGTGTTTGGAGAGCGAGGGCGAGTTCGAGCAGCCCGGTGTGCGGGATGTCGGTGTCCCGCGGACCGGGGGCCAGCCGCAGCACGGGTCGGCCCAGCCTGCGCGCCAGCGCGCCGGCGGCGGTGGTCTTGCCGATGCCGGGCGGCCCGAACAGCACCACCCGGCGGATGCCGTGCATCTCGTCCGGCGCCACCGGCAGCACGGCGCCATGCGTTTCCCCAAGCCCGGTGAACCACGTCGCGAAGTCTTGCATCGGGCCATCGTGCGACCGTGACGCCCCTGCGGTCCAGGACAAGGGGTTGCCCTGATTTCGGCCGCGCTCGGCCTTCCCTAGCCTCATCGCCACAGCCGAGCTGTTCCTCCGGCCGCCGGAAAACCCCCACCCCTCAGACGACGTCCGGCTGCCCTTTTCCCCCTCAACCCAGCTCGGCGGGAGGAATGTGATGTCCCGCAAGAACGCCCTGGCTGCCGCCGTCGCGGCCGCCCTTGCCCTGGGCACCATGACCGTGGTGGCCACCCAGTCCACGGCGGCCCCCAGCGGCTCCGCCGCCCGGCCCGGCACCGGGTTCCAGGCGATGACCGCCGACGCCCGCGCCGAGGCGCTGCGCACCGCCGACCGGGAGGCCGCCGCCGTGGCGAAGTCGCTCGGCTTCGGCCCCGACGAGCGGCTGGTCGCCAAGGACGTACTGGTCGACACCGACGGGGCCCGGCACGTGCGCTACGACCGCACCTACCGCGGCCTGCCGGTCATCGGCGGCGACCTGGTCGTCCACTACGGCAAGGACGGCAGGGCCACCGGCTCCGACCAGGCCCACCAGGGCGCGATCAAGATGGCGGGGGTGACGCCGAAGCTCAGCGCCTCCGACGCCTCGGCCGCGGCCACCAAGCACGCCAAGCACGTCAAGAACGCCAAGTCCGACACCGCGGACGGCAGCACCCTGGTGGTGTACGCGGCCAGCAAGGTGCCGGTCCTGGCCTACCGCTCCACCGTCACCGGCGACGGCGAGAGCGGCCCCGCCTCGAAGGAGGCGGTGATCGTCGACGCGGCCAGCGGCGCGCCGCTGGACCAGTACGAACTGCACCAGGGCGCCACCGGCACCGGCAACGGAGTCACCGTCGGCCAGGTCTCCATCGAGACCACCCAGACCGCCGGCGGCTACACCCTCACCGACGCGGCGCACGGCGGCACCATCGTCTACGACGCCTACAACAGCCCGCAGTCCAACCCGAGGCAGAACGCCCGCGCCTTCTCCAGGACCACCAACACCTGGGGCAACGGCACCGCCTCCAGCCGGGAGAGCGCCGCCGTGGACGCCTCCTACGGCCTGGCGAAGACCTGGGACTACTACAAGAACGCTTTCAACCGCTCCGGCATCCGCAACGACGGCCGCGGCGCCCCCGCCTACGTGCACGTCGACAACCAGCTGGTGAACGCGTTCTACGACGACAACTGCTTCTGCATGTACTTCGGCGACGGCTCCTCGCAGAACGGCAACACCCCCGTCACCGCCGTCGACGTCGCCGGCCACGAGATGAGCCACGGCGTCACCGCCGCCACCGCCAACCTCACCTACTCCGGCGAGAGCGGCGGCCTCAACGAGGCCACCTCCGACATCTTCGGCACCATGGTCGAGTTCTACGCCGACAACCCCAACGACCCCGGCGACTACTACATCGGCGAGAAGCTCAACATGCCCAACGGCTCCCTGCGCCGGATGGACAACCCCGCCTCCGACGGCAACAGCCTCGGCTGCTGGAACTCCGGCGCCGGCCAGGTGGACGTGCACTACTCCTCCGGCATCGCCAACCACTTCTTCTACCTCGCGGCCGAGGGCACCGGCGCCAAGACCATCGGCGGCCGCTCGCACAACGGCACCACCTGCAACAACGACACCTTCGCCGGCATAGGCCGCGACAAGGCCGCCGCCGTCTGGTACCGCGCCCTGACCACCTACATGACCTCCACCACCAACTACGCCTCGGCCCGCACCGCCACCCTGAACGCCGCCTCCGACCTGTACGGCGCCAACTCCCGGGAGCGGTACCTCGTCTCCAAGGCGTGGGCCGCCGTCAGCGTCGGCACCGCGCTGCCCGACCCCGGCAACGGCACCCCGACCCCCACCCCGACTCCCACCTCCTCACCCACCTCCTCGCCCACCGGCAACCCCAACCCCGGCAACGCCCTGACCAACGGCGGCTTCGAACAGGGCACCGCCGGCTGGACCCAGAGCGCCGACGACATCACCAACTCCACCCTGCAGCCCGCCCACGGCGGCTCCTGGTACGCCGCGATGATGGGCTACGGCACCAACGCCACCGAGTCCCTCTCCCAGTCGAACATCGCCGTCCCCTCCAGCGGCAGCCCCAAGCTCACCTTCTGGCTGAAGGTCTCCACCCAGGAGTCCGGCTACACCGCCTACGACACCCTCAAGGTCAAGGTCAACGGCACCACCCTGGCCACCTACTCCAACGCCGACGCCTCGGCCGGGTACGTCCAGAGGAGCGTCGACCTGTCCGCCTATCGCGGCCAGAACGTGAAGCTGGAGTTCGCCGGCACCGAGGACCAGTACCTGACGACGATCTTCCTCGTCGACGACGTCGCCATCGGCTGACCGGCCCTCAGTCCCCCGTGGCCGGCCCCCGTTGTGGGGCGGCGCCGGCCACGGGATCGCCGCGTTCCCTCGGGGCAGCAGCGAACGCGGCAGCCTGCGGCCGACCGTGGGGACGGTCGGCCGCAGGGACCGTCCCACCACCCCGCGGCCCCGGGTCCCGCCGGCCACGGCACGTCCCGCCACCCGATCGACCGGCCGCAGCACACCGGCACCGCCCGCCATCGCCGGCACCAGCACTCAAGCCGGCGCCCCCGAACCCGCTGCCGAAACCCGGCTGCGCACCAGCGCCGGGCTCCGCCACGCACCAGCAGCCGACACCCGGCCGCTGCGCGCGCTCCGGCAGGTCCCCACCGGACCCGCACCGGCTGGAGCCCGGCGCTCCCCTGCGGGGCGGCTCACACGGAACGAACCGGACGGAAAGGCAGACGTCATGCGCACAGCGCCGCAGGCCGTCACGGACCTGTCCCTCAGCAAGCCCAGGCCGGCACCGCGGGCAACAGTCCGGCCGGTCGCCACGGAACCGCCAGAGCAGACGTACCGCAGCGGCCCCCGGCCTGCGAACGCGACTGGGGCAGCCGATCACTGACCGCCGTTCATCGCCGGACCCGGATGAGGATCGCGGCGAGGTGGAGGACGGCCCGGTAAGCGACTGCGAGCTTGTTCACGCCGCAGGGCCAGGCCGCGCCACTGCTTCAGCCGGGCGGTGCACCGCTCAACGGTGTCGCGTCCCTTGTACGCCTCCGGGTCGGACATCGGAGGTCTCCGGGAGTTGAGTAGGCGTCGGCGTCCGGGCCCCGAGGCGTTCCTGGACTCTCCTCGGGTCGGCCTGTCCGACCCTGCGGGCATACTGACGTCGTGCCGACCCCCGAGGAACCCCATCAGCCCCGTTCCGGCGAGCCGGAGCCGGTCTCGCCGGACCCGACGACACCCGACCCGTTCGAGGGACTCGTCCTGGACGAACGTTTCATCAGGGACGCCGCCGTCAAGGAGCCGACCGCCCGGACCCGGATGCTCGCCGCGCGGTGGCGGCACGAGCCGCCGGTGGACCCGGGAGGCCGCCGGTGGGCACCCGGGACGGCCTCCGGCACGGCCCGCCCACGGCGAGCCCGGACCGGACGCCGGCGCACCGTGCTGATCACGGTCACCGCTTTCGCGGCGCTGGTGGCCGTCGCGGTCGGGACAGACCCGGCCGGGCTGCTGGGCGGGGACGGCCTGCCCGCGCGTGGCCTTCGGGCCGTACCCGCCTCGCCCCGGCCGGCCGTGGACGTCGCGCTGCCCGGCGGCGGGGTGTCCGACGGCACCAGGTGCGGCGCCAAGGGCTTCCACCACTTCGAGCCGGCGCCCGGTTCCTTCACCTTCGCCCTCGGGCCGGAGCAGCAAACCCCACCCCCGGGGCCGCAACTCGTCCTCGGCTCCTACGGGTTCGAACGGACCTCGGCGACGGACCCCGGGCACTTCACCATCGGTCTCCGGCTCGCCCCGGGCACCGGCGACCGCGCGCTGGACCTCTCCGCGCCCCTCGGTCCGCAGGGCGTGGCGGTGGAGATCGAGGGCCCGGACGGCCTGGTCGGCGAGGCCCACGGCCTCCCGGTCAGCCGCGACGACGACACCCCCGTCGGCGCCGGCGGCACCGTCCACGTCGGG
Organism: Kitasatospora sp. NPDC034533; assembly: GCF_055575155.1. Lineage (NCBI taxonomy): Bacteria > Bacillati > Actinomycetota > Actinomycetes > Kitasatosporales > Streptomycetaceae > Kitasatospora > Kitasatospora sp. NPDC034533. The sequence goes on along the minus strand of NZ_JBVITE010000047.1, from coordinate 32,165 downwards.
CCCGAGCGCGGCGCCTCCGTCCAGGTGGACCTCCCGGCCGAGGCCCTGTGCCCGGGCTTCGACGGCTTCGCCGTCCAGCAGCGCCTGCTGGAGCCGACCGACTCGAACAACACCGTCACCGGCGAGCCGCCCTACCGGCTCACGGTCTCCGTCTCCGATCCGGCGATCGGCGCGCTGCGGCGCCAGGCGGGTTCGACGGTGCCGGGCGACGTGCTGGCCACCGACAACCGCCGGCACCGCTGACCGCAGCCGCCCAGGCGGCCGGTTCCGCAGGAAAGCCGCCGACACCGCCAACGCGGTGGCCCGACGCGGGTCAGCTCGCCGACCCCGCTGCTGCCGCCACCCGGACCGCGTCCGACGCGGTGGCGGGGGCACTGAAGCTCGACCGGGACCTCGCTAGGGTGTGGGTGATCGGCCGTGCTCGAAGGGCTGTGACGGCACAGCGCTGTGGGGGCCGCCTTCGTCGCTGGCCCCACGGCCGGGACAGGGGGGTGTGCGGTGTATCCGTTGGGACTCGGTGTCGTGTCGTGGTGGTGGCTCGCGATCCTGGCGACGGCAGTGTTCTTGGCGGTCCTGGTGCCGGGGATGCCCACCCGCACCTACCGGATCCGGATGGCATTGGCGCCGCTCGCGATGATGCTCTTCGGCCTCGGCAGTTACTACGGGAAGCACATGGAAGCGGCCACGGTCCTCGCCATGTACTCGTTCGCGGTGGTGTCCATCCCGGCGGGCATGATCGGCCACCGCAGGAAGCTGGCACGGCGGTTGATGGAGGCGCTGGAGAAGGGGGAGTCGGAGGACGAGGCGGCTCCGCCCGCCATGTTCGCGCAACTCCTCGTGTCGTTCGTCGTGTTCGGCGGCCTGGCGTTGTGGGTGATTCGTTAGCTCGGTCCGTCCGAGGTTCGGGGCCGGTGCGCGGCGACTCCTGCCCGCGGTTTCCCTCCCTGCTTCCCGTGGCGGGACGGCGGGCGGTACTGCGGCGGGCAGGTCCGGGGGTCCCGTGGGAGGGCGCCCCACGGGATGAAGGGCGGGCGGCGGGCGGCGGTCATCGCCCCTCGGGGCGCGGCTCGTTGAACCGCCGGCCGGCGCGGTCGCCGAGCGTGGTGACCCAGGCCGGGAGCCGCGCGGATCCGGCGGCCCGGCTGCCGGCCACCCCGTGGGCGGGGTCGGCGCCGGAGTCCGGGAGGGCTCGGGCCACCAGGCCCAGCAGCCGGGTGGTCGTCGCCGGAGCCAGGCCCTGCACCCGGGCGCCGATCTTGGCCGCCGGGGTGAGGACGAGTTCCGCGCGGCCCCGGTCGGCCGCGCGCACGATCGCGCGGGCGGCGCGCTCGGCGTCCATGGACAGCAGCGGCAGGCTGGCCGTGGCGGCGAACCACGAGTACTCGGCGCCGGCGCGGCCGTGGAACCGGGCCGCCGTGTGCGAGCCCGTGCGCATCAGGCCGGGGACCACCGTGGTCACCCGTACGCCCTCGGCCGCGAGTTCGGCCCGCAGTCCCTGGGAGAGCCCGGTGGCGGCGAACTTCGCGGCGACGTACGGGAGCAGGTGGGGGGCCGGGACGCGGCCGCCGACCGAGGTGATGTTCACCAGCGTGCCGCCGTGGGCCCGCAGATCGGGCAGGGCGGCGGTCGTCAGCCGCAGCGGGGCGAACAGCATGGTCTCCATGGCCTCGCGGAAGTCCTCCTCGCGCAGGGCGCGGAAGGGGCCGACCTGGATGACGCCGGCGTTGTTGACGAGGACCTCCACAGGCCCGAAGCGCTCGTGCGTGGCAGCCAGCAGGCGCCGGGGCGTGTCAGGGTCGTCGAGGTCGCAGACGCAGGAGGCGACCTCGGCTCCCTCGTCACGCAGGTGCCGTTCGGCTCGGGCCAGTTCGTCCGGGTCGCGGGCGCAGAGCATGACCCGGCAGCCGCGCCGGGCCAGTTCGCGCGCGATGAGCAGGCCCAGGCCCCGGGAGGCGCCGGTGACGACGGCGGTGCGGCCCGTCGCGGCGCCGCCGCGTCCGCGCCCCCGCAGGCCGCGGTCGTGTTCCCGCTGGTGGTGGTCGGTCTCGCGTGGGCGGTGGTCCACGATGGGACTCCTTCCGGTTGACGAGCGCGTGGCACGCTCGGGGCGCTCCCGGGTCGGTGCTGGTCAGGGCCGTGGCCGGCCCGAACCAGGCCAGGGACTGGTCAGGGCCGGAAGACCACCTTCACCGCACCGTCCCGCTTCTGCTGGAACATCTCGTAGGCCTGCGGCGCCTCGGCCAGCGGCAGGTGGTGGGTGGCGAAGCCGTCGACGCCGAGCGGATCGCCGTCCAGGAGCAGGGGGAGGATCTCGGGGGCCCAGCGGTGGACGTTGGCCTGGCCCATGCGCAGCTGGATCTGCTTGTCGAACATCGTCAGGAGCGGCAGCGGGTCGGTCATGCCGCCGTAGACGCCGGACAGGGAGACGGTGCCCCCGCGCCGGACGATGTCGATCGCCAGGTGCAGCGCGTGCAGGCGGTCGACGCCGACGTGTTCCATCAGGGCGGCGGCGAGCCGGTTCGGGAGCAGCGTGGTCATCCGCTGGGCGAGTCCGGCCGCGGGCGAGCCGTGCGCCTCCATGCCGACGGCGTCGATCACCGCGTGGGGGCCGCGGCCGTCGGTGCGTTCGCGGATGACGTCGACGAGGTCCTTGCCGTGTTCCTTGAGGTCGAGCGCGGTGAATCCGCGGGCGCGGACGCGTTCCAGGCGTTCGGGCACCAGGTCGACGCCGATCACCTGGGCCGCGCCGAGGTGGGCGGCGACCCGGGTGGCCATGTCGCCGATCGGTCCGAGGCCGAGGACGACGAGGCTGCCGCCCTCGGGGACGTCGGCGTACTGCACGGCCTGCCACGCGGTGGGGAGGACGTCGGAGAGGAAGACGAAGCGGTCGTCCGGCGGCCCGTCGGGCACCTTGATCGGCAGGGTGTTGCCGAACGGCACCCGGAGCAGCTCGGCCTGTCCGCCGGGGACCTGACCGTAGAGCTTCGTGTAGCCGAACAGCGCCGCGCCGGTGCCGAATTCACGGACCTGGGTCGTCTCGCACTGGGAGTGCAGGCCCTGCTCGCAGGTGAAGCAGGTGCCGCAGGAGACGTTGAAGGGCACGACGACCCGGTCCCCCGGGGCGAGCGCCGTCACCTCGCGGCCGACGTCGCGCACCACGCCCATGGGTTCGTGACCGAGGATGTCGCCCTCGCTCAGGAACGGTCCCAGCACCTCGTACAGGTGCAGATCGGAACCGCACAGGCCGCTGGAGGTCACCTCCACGATCACGTCGGTCGGGTCCTCCAGCACCGGATCCGGCACCGTGTCGATGCGCACGTCCCGTTTGCCGTGCCAGGTCAGGGCCTTCATCACGTCACCTCGTCTTGATCGCGTCGTACCGGACCGGCACCCGTGCCGCGACGCCCGTGACGCGGCGCCGCAGCGGATCGGATCTCCGGCGCCGGCGTCCCGCGACGCCGTCCACGGGCGGGTGCCCCGTCCGCGACCGGGGAAACGGCGGGCCACCGAGCGGGCCACCGAGCGGGCCACCGGGCAGGCCACCGAGCGGCTGTCGCGGACGGGGAGAGCCGCCGTCGCCTACGGGGTCGTCGGATCCTGCGGCAGATCGCCCGCACGGCCGCCGGGCGCCGGGGCGCCGCCGGCCCCGCTTCCCGCGTCGGCCGGGAGGGCGGCGGCGCCCTCGTCGGCGCCTCCGAGGGCGTCCCCGGCCGCGCGCACCGGGGTGTCCGCGGCGGAGGCGCCACCATCCGTGCCTCCAGCCGCGCCGCCGGCGGTGCCCGCCGGGGCCAGGCGGGCCGCGAGCAGCTTCTTGCCCAGCTCGGCGCCCTTGCGGCTGTCGGCCTGCGCCTTGCGGAAGAGCTCCGCCAGCTCGCCGTCCCCGTCCCGTTCGGCGTCCTTCAGGTAGGTCTCCAGGCGCAGTGCGTTCTTCAGGCACGCCTCGACGTACCAGATCAGGTTGTAGTCCTTGTCCTTGGTCCCGGTGATGTGACCGGTCTCCTCGCCCATGGTTCCGGCGCTCCTTCCGCGCCCCGGCCGGCCCCGGCGGGGTGCCGGGGCCCTCGGGCACGCCCTGCGCCTACCCGAGCCCACGGACGTAATCGCGGTGCGGCGGTCCCGGGGCGGCCGGAGTCACACCCGGGCGGCCCGGCCCGCGACGCCCGGGGAGCCGGTGACCGGGGAACCGGGAGCCGGGACGCGCGGGACGCGCAGCGCCAGGAGCGCGACGTCGTCGTCGTTGTCCGCGGGCCGGACCCGCTCCAGGAGGCGCTCGCTGAAGGCGTCGAGGTCGTGGTGGGCGAGGGCCGCGGCGTGGCGGCGCAGCTGGGCGAGGCCGGAGTCGACCCCCCGGGAGCGGGATTCGACGAGGCCGTCGGTGTACAGCAGGAGGGTGGAGCCGGGCGGTAGCACCACGGAGGCATCTCCGCGGGTGGCGGTGACACCGCTGCCGAGGAGCAGACTGCGCGGCGCCTCGATGTAGTCGGCGCGGCCGTCGGGGGTGACGAGCAGCGGCGGCGGGTGTCCCGCGTTGGTCCAGGTCCACGTCCAGTCGGCTCCCGCGCCCCGGGCCAGGTGGCCGAGGACCAGGGTGGCCATCAGCGGGTCGGTCACCCGTCCCATCGCGTGGTCGAGCCGGTCGACCACGCCGCCGGGCGGGCTCTCGTGGGACCACGCGAGGGCCCGCAGCATGTTGCGCAGCTGGGCCATGCCGGCGGCGGCCTCCAGGTCGTGGCCGACGACGTCGCCGATGACCAGGGCGGTGGCGCCGCCGGGCAGGGTGAAGGCGTCGTACCAGTCACCGCCGACCTGGGAGGCGTCCGGCGCGGACAGGTAGGCCACGTGCAGCTCCACGCCGGGCACCTCGGGCAGGCGGGGCAGCAGGTGGCGCTGCATCGTCTCGGAGACCCGGCGCTGACGCTGGTAGAGGCGGGAGTTGGAGAGCGCCAGTCCGGCGCGGCGGGTGATGTCCTCCAGCAGGGACAGATCACGGGTGGCGAACGGTACCGGGTTGTCGCTGCGGCCCAGTGTCAGGGCGCCCAGGACCTCCCGGGGCCCGCGGATCGGGGCGATGGCGGCCGAGTGCATGCCGGTGGCGGCGAACAGTTCCCGCTGGACGACGGCGATGCCGGAGTCGGGCTCGCCCTGGTACACCTCGGGGCCGGCGAGGGAGGCGGCGGTGCCGCGCAGGGCGCGGGACAGCGGAAGCGGGGACTGGGCGGTCACGGCGGGAATCGGGCCCTCCAGCTCGGGGCACCGGACCGGACGGCCGTCCCGCTGCTCGACCACCCTGGTCCGCCAGGTGTCGCCGATGTCGTCGACGAGGTCGACCACCAGCCAGTCCGCCAGACGCGGCAGCACCAGGCCGGCCAGCCGGTCGACCATCTCCTCCTCGTTCAGGGTCGACGTCAGCGAGGTCGTGGTCTCGGCCAGCAGTTCGAGACGTTCGAGCTCCGACAGGGTCCCGAGGACGGGTGCCTCCGGGAGCGCCGCGCCGGGGTGGAACAGGACCAGGGTCACCGAGCCCTCGGTCGAGGGGTAGGGGGTGGCGGTCCAGTGCACGGGCAGCAGCAGGCCGTCACCGCGCTGGAAGCACAGGCCCGTCCCGCTGCACGCGGCGCGGGAGACGACGGCGTCCATCAGCGGACACTGCGCCAGCGGGAAGGTGCTCCCGTCCGGGCCGCGGTGCAGCGCCTCGTGGTGGTCGAGCCCCACCAGATCGCCGCGGTCCAGGTGCAGCAGCCGAAGCCCCTGCTCGTTGACGGCCAGGATCCGCCCGCTCTCGTCGACCACGTAACCACCGAGCTCACCGATCTCGGGAAGTGGGTTCTCCGGCGACCCCGGCGCCGGTTCCTGCCCTCGCATGGACGCACCCTTCACTCGTCGGACGGAAAGGTTGGAACGGGTCGCACCAGTAGACCACGTCTCCGCGAAGGCCCGGGTCACGGCCCGGGGAGCCGGCGGGCGTCGCCGACGGCGATCTTCCGCTTGTCCGCCTCCGGGATGCGGGTGCGTTCGGGCGCGGCGACGGCCGGACCGGTCTTCTCGTGGGGGCGACGGCGGACGGCATGCTGTCCGGAGCCTCGCGGGCCCGAGCAGGAGTGGCGGGCGGGCTTCGCGGGAGCCGATTCGGCCGGCGGACCGCCCTCCGGGGTGAGCGGCCCCGCCCCCGGTCACCGGTGTGACCGAACCCACGAGGCGAACGAACCGGCACAGGACGGCGGCGCCCAACGAGGCGAAGGATTCCGGCCGTTGGGGATGCCTCCGGCCGACGGACCACCGGTGGACGGACGGACACCCCGACGGGCCGGCACCCGACGGAACATCAGCTCGCGGCCCCGGCACGCGCTCCGGGCGGGCGCTGCGCCCCGGGGCTCCGGCGCCCCCGGCCGGCGGGCGGTGCGAGGATGGGCCCATGGAGTTCCAGGACGCGGCCGCGATGGCCCGGGTGTGCGAACAGCGGCTCGGCCCCGAGGCCGGGCGGCAGTTCGCCTCGATGGCCCGGCGGGGCTTCCGGCTGGTCGCGGCCACCGAGGAGTCACCCGCCGCCGGCCGGTCGCGGCTGGGCGGGCCCGCGCTGCTCGAACCGGGCACGCCGTGGCCGGAGTCGGCGGGTGTCCCGCTGTCCCTGCACGCCGTGCTCGACACCGACGCGCTCGCCGGGTGGCTCGGGAGCCAACTGCCCGTCCGGCCGGGCCTGCTGAACTTCTTCTACCTCGATCCCGACGTGCCGTACGAGGAGTACCACGAGCTGGACTCCTCCAGTCCCGACGCGTGGCGGGTGATTCCCGCCGATCCCCTGCGGGCGGTCACCGCGACCGCCCCCGGGCCCGCCCGCCGCTACCCGGCCCGTGCGGTGCACGCGGTCGAGGTGACGATGCTCCCGGACTGCTGGGACGTCCGGGACGACGACCTCGTCTACGACGAGGACCGGCACTGGGGCGCGGCCTCGCTGATCCTGGAGGAGATGTCCGACCTCGACGGGAACACCGCCGGCCACCACTGCGCGTTCGGCTGGCCCGACACCTCGTACACCGTGCCGATGACCTCCCGCGACGGTGACGGCCCCGCCGTCCATCTGCTCCAGCTCGCCGAAGACCCCGACCTGGGGTGGGGATGGGGCGACGCCGGGACGCTGTACTTCACCATGGCGGCCGGGGCGTTCGCGGCCGGCGACTTCCGCAGGGCCGAAGCGTCCGCCCACTGCTGCTGAGCCCACCCCGGGCCCGGGGTTCCGGCCGGGGAGGGCAGGGGGGAGGATGGCGGGCGTGATCATCGCAGCTGCGCAGTTCGCCCCGGCCGCCGGCGACGTCGAGGCCAACGTCCGTACGGTGTCCGCCCTGATCCGCCGGGCCGGGGCCGAGGGCGCGCGCGTCGTCGTCTTCCCCGAGCTGTCCCTCACCGGCTACGAACCGGCCCTCGTCCGCGCGACCCCGGGCGTCTGCCTCACCGAGGCGGACGCCCGGCTCGATCCCGTGCGGGAGGCCTGCCGCGCGGCGGGGGCCGCGGCCGTCGTCAACGCGCCGGTGCTCATGCCCGGGGCGCAGGGCCGGCCGGGCATCACCTCGCTGGTCGTCGGCCCGGACGGCGCTCTCCTCGCCCGCTACGACAAGAGGCACCTGTACGGCGAGGAGGCCGAGGTCTTCGCCCCGGGCGGCGCCGACGGGCGCTTCACCCTCGACGGCGTCCGGTTCGCGCTCGCCACCTGCTACGACAACCGCTTCCCCGACCTCGCCGGGCGGGCCGCCGCGGACGGCTGCACCGTCTATCTGGCGAGTTCGGCGCTGGACCCGGACAACGACTCCTTCGAGAAGGTCTATCCGGTCCGGGCCCGGGAGTTCGGGCTGTACGTGGTCCTGTCGAACCTCGTCGGCCCGAGCGAGGTGGGCCCGTGCGCGGGCCGCAGCGGCGCGTGGGGCCCGGACGGCGAGCGGATCGCCGACGCGGGCCCCGACCGGGAGGGCTTCGCCCTCGCCGAGGTTCGCTGAAGAACCCTCCGGCCGGGCCCGGCGCCACGCGGGAGGGTCCGGGCCCGGCCCTCGCCGGTGGCCCGCGGGTCAGCCGCGGGCCACCGGCGGCCCGTCAGGGTTCCAGGCGGTAGGCGCGCAGCACGCTCTGTTCGACGGTGGAGCCGTCGGCGGCGCGGGCGGCGGCCTTGAGCGAGACGAAGCCGGCGCCGCCCGGCGGCGGCTCGACGGTGACGCGGTAGCCGCCGTCGGCGGGGGCCACCGGGGCGTCGTGCCAGGTGGCGCCGTCGTCGAAGGAGACCTGCACGCCCAGGTGCTCGGTGGCCGAGGCCGGGGCACCGCTCTGCCGTTCGACGGCGGCGAGCAGGGTGTGCTGCCGGCGCGGCACCCGGTTGTCCGGGTCGACGGGCGCGGTGAAGCGGACGGTGTCGAGCGGCAGCGCCGTGCTGCGGGTGCGGCCGTCGGGCCCGGGGGCGACGGCGGCCGAGCGGAAGGTCCAGGCCGCCTCGACGGTGCCCGACAGCATCGCCCAGGGTTCGGAGCGCACGGCCTTGGCGGTCAGCCGGTAGGCGGCGTCGCCGGCCGGCACGGCGAAGCGGGCCTGCTCCCGGTCGCTTCCGCCGACGCGCTGCCCGTCGCGTTCCAGTTCCAGGTGGACGGTGTCCTCCAGCAGCAGCGGCCACGGGGAGCCGTGGTGGCCGGCGGAGGCGTCGCTGAACAGCTGCGGGGCCACGGTGAGGTAGCCGTCGCTGCTGCGGGCCATGGTGGCACCGTCCTTGCCCGGGGCCAGGCCCGGGCCGATCACGGCGGCGTTCCAGCGTTCCGCGCAGGTCGCGCCGGCGGCGCAGCGCACGGCGCCGACCTGGGTGATGGCGGTGGGGATCATCTCGCCGCCGGATCCGGCCAGCTGACCGAAGGTCGTCTCGCGGTACTGGTCCTTCACGGTGAAGTACTCGGTGCGGGTGGCCGGCAGCGCGAAGGAGGGCTCGCCGATGCTGAAGAGGCCGATGCCGCCGGCGGACGCGAAGCTGCTGAACTCGCCCGCGGTGCCCGGCCCCTGGGCGAAGTAGCGGGTGTTGGACGTGGCGAGTTCGCCGGCCTCGACGGTCAGGGCCGGGTCGGGCAGCCCGCCGGTGGTGTGCACCAGCAGGTCGTAGCGGTCGGGCAGGCGGCCGTTCTGGGCGGCCGGGCCCTCCAGGATGCTCTGGGCGGCGAAGTCGACCCGGCCGGCGGTGGGCCGGGCTCCGGGGACGACGTACAGGCTGCCGGGCCGGGTCAGGGAGGCGAGGGAGTCCGTGCAGCCGCTGCCCTCGGCGCTCCCGGCGGGGCGGTAGCAGTAGCCCGCGGCGAGTGACCAGCCGGTGGTGGCGCGGCCGGGGACGGTGACGGTCAGCTGCCGGCCCTCGCGGGCGTCGACGGCGAGCCGGGTGTCGGCGCGCACCTCCAGCTCGGGTTGCAGGAACAGGGTCGCGGTGCGGGGCGCGGCACCCGAGGCGGGGGTGACCAGTTCTCCGCCGAGGTTGTAGCGGCCCTCGGGCACGTGGGCGGTGGCGGTGCCGCCGGTGAACTCCAGCGCGTAGGCCTGGTGGGTGTCCAGGTCGACCAGCCCGATCGTCGACCGGGTGTTCCAGCCGCCCGGCCCGAGCGGCGCCCCGTTGCGGTCGACGGCCGTCACGGTGACGTCGTGCCGTACGGCCTCGCGGGTGAGCGCGTAGGCGGTGGTGAGGGCGGCCCCGCCGGGCCCGCTCGCGCGCACCCGGCCGGTCAGCGAGGCGCCGGAGGGGATCCGGGCCGGATCGACGGTCACGGTGGCCGACGCCGTGCCGCCGGCGGGCACGGTCAGGCGGGCGGGGGCGACGGTGAACGCGCCGGCCGCCCCGGTGCTCTCGGCGGCCAGCTCCAGCGTGACGGGGTCCCCGCCGTCGTTGTGGTACTCGACGGTGCGGGTGAGCGGCGCGCCGGCGGGCGGGCCCTCCAGGTGGATCCCGGTGCCCTCGGCGGTGGCGTACACCTGCTGGGCGGTGGCCCGGGCGAGGTCGACGCGCCCGGCGCCCTGCTCGTACGCGCCCTGGCCGGAGGCCGGCGACGCGGAGGAGGTGAGCGCGGCCTTGAGCTGCGGGCCCTTCCACTGCGGGTGCTGCTGGGCGAGCAGGGCGGCGGCCCCGGCCACGTGCGGGGCCGCCATGGAGGTGCCGGAGATGGCCGTGTACCGCTCGCCGACCGGCTCCTGACCGTCGGTTCCGGCGGCCCGGGCGGCGACGATGGCGACGCCGGGCGCGGTGAGGTCCGGCTTGACGGCCTGGTCGCCGACGCGCGGACCCCGGCTGGAGTTCCGGGCGAGGGTGCCGTCCCGGTCGACGGAGCCCACCGTCAGCGCGGCGTCGGCCGAGCCGGGGGTGCCGACGGTGCCGGGGGCGCCGCTGTTTCCGGCGGCGGCGACGAACAGGGTGCCGTAGCGGGCGGAGAGCGTGTTGACGGCCTGGGCCATCGGGTCGGTGCCGTCGGTCGGGGGGCCGGTGAGGCTCAGGTTGACGATCGGCGCGCGGGCCGCGGCCCACTCCATGCCCTGGAGCACCCAGGACTCCTGGCCGTTGCCGTCGTCGTCGAGGACCCTGCCGACCAGCAGCTCGGCGTCCGGGGCGACGCCCTTGAACCGGCCGTCGGAGGCCGCCCCGGTGCCGGCGACGATCGAGGCGACGTGGGTGCCGTGGCCGTCCGGGTCGGCGTTCACCGGCGCGGCGGCGGGCCCGGTGAAGTCGGAGGTCTCGCCGAGGGAGCCGGCCACGTCGGGGTGGCCCCGGTCGATGCCGCTGTCGAGCACCGCGACCTTGACGCCCTTGCCGGTCCAGCCGGACTTCCAGGCCTGCGGGGCGCCGATCTGGGCGGTCGAGCGGTCGAGCGCCGCGGTGACCTTGCCGTCCAGCCAGACCTTGTCCACGCCGCCCGCCGGTCCCGCGGCGAGTCCGGCGCCCGGGCGCGCGACCAGCTGCCACAGCTCGCCCGCCCGCGCCTTCGGGGCGCGCAGGGCCGCGCCGTGCACGCTCTCCAGCGCCCTCACGGAGGTGGCGCCGGCGGGCGGCGCGGCGGCGGCCAGGCCCGGGGCGCCGGCGTGCTCCGAGCCCAGGATCAGCGGCAGTTCGGTGGTGTGCGCGTCGTCGTAGCCCTGGGCGATCAGCCCGGCGACGTCGAAAAGCCGGGGGTCCAGCCGTCCGGAGTCCAGCGGTGCGGTCGCGTCCGAGGGGACGAGGTTCAGCGAGCCGGGCGCGCCGGAGCGCCGGACGAAGGTCACGTCCTCGCGGCCCGGGCCGGGCCGCACCCCGACCAGCGCCACGGCGCCGTCGGCACCGACCCGGGCCGTGACGGTGTCGCCGGTGACCAGGGTGACCTGGACCGGGCGGCCCGGCGCCGGATCGTCCGCCGCCGTGCCGGGTGCCGCGCCGGGCGCGGCGGTGGCCCAGCCGGCCGGAGCGGCCAGGGAGGCGACCAGCGCCGCGCCCAGCACGGCGGCCCGCCACCGCCGGGCCGTCCGTGGGCCTCGCCCAGGGACGTCGTTCCTGTGGGTTGCTCGCACAGGGGTCCTCTCGATCGGAACGGCACCTCGGTTCCCGGGGCCGCTCACCGGTTCTGTCGAGGAATCGACGGAACGGAGGGCAGCGGAGGATGTCATCCGATGATCAGAAAAGCAGCGGACCTTTCCGCCCTCCGCGACCGGCGGCACCTCCCGCCCCGGACGACCGGCGAATCTTTTTCGCCACCCGTGACATCCCGGCACCGGGTGCGCTCCGTCGAGTGGTCAGAGACGAACGGAGGCACGCCCTGTGCGTAGCGCAGACCTGGAGGAGTTCCGCGGCTTCGCCGAGGACCGGTTGCCGCACCTGCGGCGGACCGCGTACCTGATGTGCGGCGACTGGCACCACGCCGAGGACATCGCGCAGACCGCATTGACCAAGCTGTACGCGGCCTGGGGAAGACGGCACCGGATCGCCAACCTGGAGGCCTACGCCCACCGCGTGCTGACCCGCACCTGCATCGACCACACCCGGCGCCGCTGGCGTCGGGAGGACCCGACGCCCGTGCTGCCCGACCGGCCCGGCCCGGGCACCGACCCCTCGCTCGGCCTCCAGGTCCGCGCCGCGCTCGCCGCCCTGCCGGCGCGTCAACGGGCCGTGGTGGTCCTGCGGTTCTGGGCCGACCTGGACATCGCGGACACCGCGAAGGCTCTCGGCTGCACCGCCGGGACCGTCAAGAGCCACACCTCCCGCGCGCTCACCCGGCTGCGCACCCTGCTCGGCGACACCGACCCGTTCGACGAACTCGCCGCCCACCCCACTCCCCTGAAGGAACTGCTGTGACCCACGACCACGCCCTCGACCCGCAGGACGACCTGCGCACCCTCCTCGCCACCGGGCTCGGCGCCGAGCCCCCCCTGCGCCCCGGCACGGTGGACGCGGCGGTCGCGGCCGGACGCCGCAGCCGCGGCACCCGCCTGGCCGTCCGCGCCGGCGCGGCGGTGGCCGCCACCGCCGCGCTGGCCGCCCTGGTGGCCACCGCGCCCGGCACCGCCACCCCCGCCCCGGGCACCCCGGTGGCGGCGGCCGACCCGCTGACCGGCCCGCTCACCCTCGCCGGCTCGGCGGGCGCGAGCGCCGAAGCGCTGCGCCCGGACTCCTTCGGCCCCGGCAGCGGCCACGCCACCGACTGGACCAGCGAGCACCTGGCGACCACCCTGGCCGGCCTGCTCCCGGCCGGGACCACGACCGTGCGCGCCGGCGACATCCCGGGCCGCAGCTTCCGGGTCGCCTGGCAGTCCCCGGCCGGCCCGGTGGACTTCGTCGGCGGCGCGGACCGCACCGCCGACGCGCCGAAGGTCCCGTTCTGCGCCACCATCGCCCTGCCCGTCGTCACCCCCCGCCCCGGGGTGCCCAGCCCGCAGGAGGCCGCCCCGCGCACCAGCTGCCACCTGGTGGACCTCCCCTCCGGCGCGCACGGCGAGGCCCTGACGCTGACCCACCCGCAGAGCGGCCGCACCTCCCAGTACGTCCGCCTCCAGCGCGCCGACGGCCGCACGGTGACCCTCCAGCAGTGGACCGACCACCCGGACGCCGCGCTGGCCGAGGCCACCCTCCTGGCGATCGCCGACGACCCCGCCTGGCAGTTCTGACCCGGTCCTGCCCTGCCCGCCCGGTCGCGGCGCCCCGGCCCAGGAGCCGGGGTGCCGGCCGGTCGGCGCTCCTGGGAACACGCGTGCGCAAGCCGCCGTGCCCCTACAATGCGTCCATGACCGGCTTACTGCGCCCACGAGTTGCGCGATTCGCCCGAGGCGCTTCCGTTCCCGGTGGCACGCCTCGACGGCTGGGAACCATGGCGGCCGTGGCACTCGTGCTGCTGGCGTCGGACTTCCTCACCAAACAGCTGGCGCTGACGCACTTCTCGGGGACCGGTCCGACCGAGGCACTCGGCGGCCTGCTGAAGTTCACGCTGGTCTTCAACTCGGGCGGAGCGTTCTCCTTCGGCGAGGGGGAGACCTGGTTCTTCACCACGGTGAAGACGGTGGTCGTCGTCCTCCTGCTGGTGCTGGCGCCCCGGATCCGTACCCCCGTGTGGGCGGTCTCCTTCGGGCTGGTCATCGCCGGGGCGGCCGGAAACCTCGTCGACCGGCTGTTCCGGGCCCCCTCTCCGGGGCGGGGACTCGTCGTGGACTGGATCCAGCTGCCGCACTGGCCGGTCTTCAACCTCGCCGACTGCGCGGTGGTGTGCGGCAGCGCCCTGGTGATGTGGGCCTCGACCCGCGGCATCCGCCTGGACGGCACGCTCGCCTCCGAGACGCCGGCCGAGCCGGGCGGGCCGACCGAGCCGGGCGCGGCGGAGCGGACCGCCGGGGGGACGGGCCGATAGGACAGCGGTGGGCCGGTAGGGCGACGGGCCGGTGCCTACCGGCTGGGAAGCGGCCCGTCCGGCGGCTGCGCCGGGCCCGCCGCCTCGCACGCGAGGCCGGCCCCCCGGCGCCGGGCGCTGAGCGCGACGGTGCCGAGCCATCCGGGTCCAAGTCGGCCAGTGCCGTTCGTCGTACAGATCCCTCGCTACAGGGCGCTGGAGGCGAAGTCGGCGATCAGGGCGTGCAGGGGCGCGGCGGCCTGCCGTGGCGGCAGGCGGGTGTCGAGACCAAGGACTTCGATGACGCCGAGGAGGCCGCGGGGGCCCTGGATGCGCAGGGTGCGGTGGGACGAGCCATTGTGGGCGGGGTGAACGATCACGGCTGTCGGGGCTGCGGGCGTGGTGTATCCGGCTATGTAGGTCAAGAGTTGGTGGCGGTCGGCCGCGCCGACGTCGCCGGCCTGGAGGGCTTTGTGTTTCGCGTCGATGGTGAGGAACCGGGTCATTGGGATGTTGTCGAAGGCGAGAAGGGTGTCGGGCCGGAACGAAGGGTCGCGGCGGCCCAGTCCGCCGAAGGTCTGGATGCGGCCCTCTTCGGGTCGGGCGAGGCGTCCGCCCACGGTGTGGGCGGCATCGGCGGCCATCCGCCGGACGACCAGTTCCCAGAGTCGGTCAAGGTGCAGCAGCACGCTCCCGGCGTGGGTGCCGCGGTGAGCCAGCAGGTCACTCACGCCGCCACCGCCGAGGACCAGCGCCGACCAGACGTGCGCCGCCCGGTAGTGCTGGTTCAGCCGGGTGTAGCGCGCCCGGCGCAGCAGGCGGGTCACAGTGGCTCCGAGTTGGGGGCGGGGGAACTGCCCGGCGGCGAGCTTGAGCTCGTCGGCCAGGGCCGGCCTGCCGGTCGCTAGGGGGACGGCCGCGGCCAGGGCGGCCCCGCAGATCTGGTTCTCCCAGATCGCCAGGTCCCGTTCGAAGGTCCGTACGTGCAGGCGGTCGACCGCGCCGTAGCGGCGGACGATCTGCCGGTGGATGTCCAGCCGTCCGCGTAGGGTCTGTTCTACGCGCTCGGTCTGCTGGTAGCCGCGGTTGAGTCCGCGGCGCAGGAGCGTCTGGCACTCCGCCAGGAGGGCGGGCAGCACGACGTCGGCGTAGCCGGTGCTGCTGGTGCGCCAGCGGCGGAGTGTCTGTTCGTGCGGCACGGGCACGCCGTTGGCGTAGCAGAGCCAGGTGATGAGTTGCTCACCGGCGATGGGGAGTTTGGGACGCAGAGTGAGCCGGATGCGGTCGAGGAGCAGCACGCCGGTGACCGAGTGGGTTTTCAGCCGCCATCCTCCTCGGGTGCGTTGGAGGGTGAGTCTGCCTTTGCTCTGCAGGTGTTCCAGCAGGTGGACGTCTGTGTCGGTGAGCTGGTCCTCCCGCAGAAAAACGGTGCCGTGTTCCTCGACCTCCACCTCGGGCGGGTCGGTGCGCGGTTCAGTCATCGAGGTGTTCGTCGGGGTCGGCGCCGGTGAATTCGGTCGCCAGCAGTTGAGGCAGGTCCGCGGGGCTGCTCCAGGCGATCCGGCCGGTGGCGGGGTCGACGAGGGCGCCGAGGATCTCCTGCAGCAGTTCGGGGCGGCCCAGGCAGTGGTCGTCCACCAGCGGGACGATGTCGTGGCGGAACGCGGTGGCGAGCTGCTCCGGTGTGGCCAGCGGGCGGTCGTCGCGCAGCAGAGCCGCCTGGCCTATCACCTGGTCCGGGCCGAAAACGCGGTGCAGACGGGCGTTGAGGCTCTGAAGGAATTCGGCGAGGTCGAGGCCGCCGACTTCGCCGTCGACGGCTTCGAGGTCGGGCGGCACGTCGATGGTCGCGAATCGGCGCCGGATCGCGGCGTCGAGATGGCCGATGCTGCGGTCAGCGGTGTTCATGGTGCCGATGATGCGGACGTTCTTCGGGACGGCCTGCTGTTTCCCGCTGATCGGGAGGGTGACGGGAATGCCCCGCTTGTCGAGTTCCAGCAGGGTGATCAGTTCACCGAGGATCCGGGGGAGGTCGCCGCGGTTGATCTCGTCGATGACCAGGAGGAAGGTCTCCTCGGGCGAGGCCTCCGCCGCATCGCACACTCTCCGGAACAGCCCCTTCCGGAGTTCCAGTTTCAGTCCGGCGCCGCTGGCGTCCGTGTCGGGTTTGAACCCTTCGACGAACTCCTCGTAACCGTACGAGGCGTGGAAGGTCACCATGGTCAACCGGCCGGGGTCGCCCTTGGCGGACACGGTCAGGAGTTCGGCGATCGCGGCGGCGCGCTCCGCCGGGTCCGCGTCGATCAGGTCGGCCCGGCCTGCCAGGGCCAGGGCGGTACTGAGGGCGAGCCTGGTCTTGCCGGTACCGGGTGGGCCCTGGAGGATCACCTGGCCCTTGTGTTCCAGCGCATCGATGACCTGACGCACTGCGGCAGGCGCCTCGGCGGTCGGTGTGCCGACGGGCCTGTCGGTGGTCGGCCGTCGAGAGCCGGCCGGTTCCCGGCCGGGGGCGCGGGCTGCGCGGATCTGGCGCAGCAACCGGTCGGGGACCTTGGCGAAGGTCTGCTGCCACGCCTGCACGGGGGCGTCGAGGTGTTGGGCGTAGGAGGTGTCCCAGTCGACGGCCACCAGATGGCGGAACATCGGGCGGGAGTGGTCGTAGGTGTAGCCGCCGGTAACAGTGCCGAGTGCGAGTACCTCGGATTTGCCGTTGTTGGCGATGATCTGCTCGCCGACCTCCAGGTCCCGGAAGCCGAGCAGGTGCCGGGCCAGGCGGAGGTTCCCCCCGCGCGGGTCGGGCCAGATCCGGTCCAAGGCGTACTTCAGTTCGCGGTCGCTCTCGTACCGCCCGAGGTCTCCGACCTCGTCCCAGGCCACGCAGATGTGACCGTTCTCGCGGCAGTCGTCCCAGAAACGGGCGCCGTCGGCAGGGGCGATCTTCCATACGTCTCCGTCGACGATCCGGGGATCGTATTCGGAGTAGAGGAAGTGCATGACCTCGTGCGGATGCCAGCCCTCGAACAGCCGGTTGCGGCGGATCAGGTCATGGAGGATGAGGTTGGCCCGCCAGGTCCGGATGCTGGAGACCTTGAGGAGCTCGGGCGCGCCCAGCAGAGCGGCGAAGTGCCGTACGTGCGAGGCGGAGAAGATCGGCAGGAAGTCGTCCGGGAAGTAGATCGACAGCGCCTTGGTCACCAGGGCCTGTCCGAAGGCCAGCACTCCCAGGTCGTCGATGCTCCGGTAGTCACGGGCACCAGCCAGCCGAAGAGCCTGGTCGAACTCCGATCGGATGACGTTCCACGCCTCGTGGTGGTCGAGGTGCCGCAAGCGCGAGGGGTAGCGCCATTGGCCGCTGTTGTGCATGTAGATGATGTGCTTGGCGGCGCTGCCGCCCCGGATGCTGCCGAGCACGTCGGTCCCGTACTCCAGCAGCCGGCAGAACGTCCCCTGGCTGCCGCTGAGGCCCAGGGCGTACTGCTCCAGCGGCAGGTCCGGCCACCGGGCGAGGGGGAACTCGTCACGCACGCGCTCCTGTTGCGCACGTACCTCGGGGAGCAGCTCCCGGATCGGCTCCCGTTCGAATTCGCGAGCTCTGCGGACGAGCTCCGCGTTCTCTCCCACCCCTGTGTTCATGTCTTCATGATCCCAAACAGCTGACGAACGCGGGCCCGAACGGTACCGAAAGGCACCTGAACCTCAACGCCGAGTGAAGTTCGTCCACCTGACACACCGCGATGGGCCTCCCCGTAGCGCGCCGACCTGGCGATACCGACAACCGGCCGGGCGGGTCCGGCGCTGCGGCTGCGTGAACCCGCGTGAACAGTTCGTGGCGGGGCCGCCGGAAACATTGCCCTTCCTCTCCGGGTAGGGAACGGTGCACATAGGAGACGATGCACATAGGGGAGACGGAGTTGCGCTTCGAGTACGTGTTGCTCGCGCTGTTGGCCGGCCGGCCGCTCAGTGGGTACGACCTGCTCAAATGGGTGGAGACCGAGGGCCAGTTCCTGCGGTCGCGGGCCCACCACAGCCAGATCTACCGGCTGTTGGGGCGGATGGTCGCGGACGGCTGGGTGGACTACCAGGTGGACCCCCGCGAGGGCCGCCCGGACGCGAAGGTCTACCGGCTGACCCCGGTCGGACGGGAGGCCCTGCTGGACTGGGTGCGCTCCCCGTACGACCCGCCGAGCCGCTTCCAGGACGCGGACTTCCTGGCCCGCTTCGCCTTCGCGGCGCCGCTGGACCGGGAGGCGGCGATCCGGCTGCTGCGCACCGAGCTGGACTTCCGGCGCGCCCAGATCGCCCGCAACCGCGGCCGGGACCGGAGCCTGCACTTCAGCGACCCGCTGCCCGAGCTCGACCAGCGGCTGGCCCGTGAGATCGCCGAGGAGCTGCACCGCTTCGGCGCCGCCTCGGTGGACCGCTGGGTCGACTGGCTGGAAGGAATGCTGACCAGGCTGGAGGAGCGGCGGGCCGGGGACGCGGCCCCCGCGACGGAGGGAGACGCCCGATGAAGGCGATCATGGTGATGTTCGACAGCCTCAACCGGCACCTGCTGCCGCCGTACGGAGGTGACTGGACGCACGCCCCCAACTTCCGCCGCCTCGCGGAGCGTTCGGTCACCTTCGACAACGCGTGGGCCGGCTCGCTGCCCTGCATGCCGGCCCGCCGCGAGATCCACACCGGCCGCCACAACTTCCTGCACCGCAGCTGGGGCCCGCTGGAGCCGTTCGACGACTCCATGCCCGAGCTGCTCAAGCAGCACGGCGTCCACACCCACCTGGTCAGCGACCACCCCCACTACTGGGAGGACGGCGGCGCCACCTACCACGGCCGGTACACCACCTGGGAGTTCTTCCGCGGCCAGGAGGGCGACCCGTGGAAGGGACAGGTGGCCGACCCCGAGATCCCCGAGGACCTGAAGCGGCTGCGGTTCGCGACCCACCGCCAGGACTGGATCAACCGGCAGTACCTGCCCACCGAGGCCGAGCACCCCCAGACGCTCACCTTCGACGCGGGCGTCGAGTTCGTCCGCACCAACCGGGACGCCGACCGCTGGTTCGTGCAGATCGAGACCTTCGACCCGCACGAACCCTTCTTCTCCCACCAGCGCTACAAGGACCTCTACCCGCACGACTACGACGGCCCGCACTTCGACTGGCCCGACTACAAGCGGGTGGTGGAGAGCGACGAGCAGGTCGCCCACGCCCGCAACGAGTACGCGGCGCTGCTGTCCATGTGCGACCACTCCCTCGGCCGGGTGCTCGACCTGATGGACGAACTCGCCCTGTGGGACGACACCCTGCTGATCGTCAACACCGACCACGGCCTGCTGCTCGGCGAGAAGGGCTGGTGGGGCAAGAACATCCAGCCCTGGTACAACGAACTCGTCCACCTCCCGCTGTTCGTCTGGGACCCGCGCGCCGGCCGCGCCGGCGAGCGCCGCGGCGCGCTGGTGCAGACGATCGACCTCGCGCCCACCCTGCTGGACTACTTCGGCGTGCCACGGCCCTCGGACATGCGGGGCCACCCGCTGCCCGTCGCGGCCGACACCCCGGTCCGCGAGGCCGGCCTGTTCGGCGCCCACGGCGGCCACATCAACGTCACCGACGGCCGCTGGGTCTACATGCGGGCACCCGTGAACCCGGACAACCGGCCCCTGCTGGAACACACCCTGATGCCCACCCACATGCGCGGCCGGTTCACCCCCGACGAACTGAAGGACCTCGAACTGGCCGAGCCCTTCACCTTCACCAAGGGCGTACGGACCCTGCGCACCCCGGGCCGGTCACTGCTCAACCCGTACCAGCACGGGACCCTCCTCTTCGACCTGGAGGCCGACCCCGACCAGCTCTCCCCCGTCGTCGACGACGCCGCCGAGCTGCGGATGGCCGGGCTTCTGGTCGACCTGATGCGCGCCGAGGACGCGCCGCCGAGCCAGTACGAACGCCTGGGGCTGCCCGCCCAGGGGCCGGTCACGGACGAGCACCTGCTGGTCCGCGCCCAGCGCGACCAGGCGCGCGACGCCGCCCGGCCGTTCCCGCGCGCCCAGGAGTTCCCCACCGGGCGACTCTCGGTGCACACGCCCGTCCTCGCGCTGATCTCCGACCCCGTCGCGGTCGAGGTCCTGCGCAAGCACCTGCCCGGCATCGTCGACTCGGAGTTCCTCCAGTTCCTCGGCGGACTCCCGCTGCTCGACCTGGCCGCCGTCGTGGGCGGGCAGTTCGACGCCCGGGCGCTGCACGCCGTCGCCCGCGAACTCGCCGACCTCTGACCCCCGCACGACTCCGGCCTCCGTCCGACGGGGACCGTGACACGACCGGTGGCGGGGCGGCCACCCCGCCACCGGTCCGCACTCCCCGGCGCGCCGTCCCTTCACACGAACCACGTGACCCGCAGGAGTGACCTGTGCCCGAGCATACCGACCTGAGACCGACCGCCCCGATCGCCGCCGGCGCCGGCGGCAGCAGTGGCAGCAGTGGCAGCGATACCGGAAGCCGGACCGACGCCGGCGGCGGCACCGGCACCGGCGCCGGACCGGACCCGCGATCCGACCGGCACGTGCGGGGGCGCTGGCGCCAACTCTCCCTCCTCGGCAGCGCGATGCTGGTCGACGGCTCCGAAGCCGGCCTGGTCAGCGGCCTGTTCCCGGTGATCCGGCAGTCCCTCGGCCTCACCCTCGGCTCCCTGGGCGTCCTCACCGCCACGGGCAAGCTCGTCGCCGTCGTCGCCGGGCCGCTGTGGGCCTGGGCCGCGCACCGCTGGTCCCGCAAGAGCGTCCTCGTCCTGGCCACCGGCTTCTGGGGAGTGTGGGGCATCGCCGCCGGCTTCGCCCGGGACTTCACCCAACTGCTGCTGCTCACCACGATCCTGGCCGCCGGTTACGCCGCCGCCCAGCCGCTGGTGCCGAGCATCCTCGGCGACCTGTTCCCCGGCCCCGCCCGGGGCCGGGCCACCGGCGTCCTCTACGCCGGACTCGCCCTGGCCGGGTCCGCCCTCGGCCCGCTCATCGGCCGGCTCTCGGGCTTCGAGGACGGCTGGCGCTGGGGCTTCTGGGCCATCGGCACCCTCAACGTGCTCTTCGGCCTGGCCCTCCTGCTGTTCTTCCGCGACCCCGGCCGCGGCGCCGCCGAACCGCAGCTCGCCGCACGCGCCGGCACGCCCGAGGCCGCCCTGCCGAAGCTCGACCGCGCCGCGCTGCTCTCCCTGCTGCGCATCCGGACCTTCGCCGTCCTGGTCGCCTCCCGACTGCTGTCCGGGCACCTCCTCCTCGGCTCCTTCGCGGTCGTCTACCTCGTCGACGTCTTCGGGTTCACCACCGCGAAGGCCGCCGTCGTCCTGCTGCCGCTCGGCCTGGGCTACGTCCTGGGCACCGGCCTCGGGGGCTTCCTCGCCGACTGGGCCGACCGCCGCAGCCCCCGCCACGGCCTGCCCGCCGCCCTCCAGAGCGCCCAGATCGCCTTCGCCGTCCTCGCCTACCTGGGCACCCAGATCGACTACGGCGGCATCGGCCCCCACGCCCTGTTCTTCCTGCTCATGGGCGCCACCCAGGGCGTCAACCCCAGCATCAACCGGCCGATGGTGCTGGCCGTCGTCCCGCCGGAACTGCGCGACGCCGCCTTCACCGTCTACGTCTCCGTCGTGGAGGCCCTCGCCTGGGCCGCCTTCACCCTCGGCGTAGGCCTGGCCGGCGAGGCCTTCGGGCTCCGCCCGGTCTTCCTCACCGTCCTCGTCGGCCTCATGCTCGCCAACGGACTGTTCCTCACCCTGCTGCACCGCCCCTGGGCCGACGACGTCCGCCGCCTCCAGCGGGAACTCGACCGCCGCGCCGCCCTGCGCTGAGCCCCTGCGCCGCCCCCAAGGAGACCACCGCGTGAAACCCGCCCCCGCCCGCCTGCTGGCCCTGCTGGCCGCCGCCACCGGCCTGCTCCTGCCCACCCCGGCCGCGGTCGCCTCGTCCGCAGCGATCGCCTCGTCCACCGCGGTCGCCTCGTCCACCGCGGTCGTCTCGTCGACCTCGTCCGACTTCCCCGGGCCCGGCAGCTACCTCCACCAGAGCTACGACTCCGCCGGCGACGCCTACGACTACAGCCTCTACGTCCCCTCCGGCTACGACCCCGGACGGCCGTCACCGCTCGTGGTCCTGCTCCACGGCTGCAACAGCACCGCCGACCAGCGCGCGCGGTCCAGCGAGTTCGACACCATCGCCGAACAGCAGCACGCCCTCGTCCTCTACCCCGGCGGCGACGCCTACGACCGCCTCCTCAACGGCCGCTGCTGGCGCGCCACCACCGATCCGCAAGGCGAGACCCGCGACCACGGCGACGCCGCGGCCATCGCCGGCATGACCCGCGCCGTGGCGTCCGCCTGGAACGTCGACACCAGCCGCACCTACGCCCTGGGCATGTCCGCCGGCGGCTTCGAGGTCTCCATGCTCGCGGCGGACTACCCCGACCTCTACGCCGCCGCCGGCGTCTACTCCGGCGCCGCCTACGCCCACGGACTCGCGGGCTGCGCCGGCCCGTACCTGCCGACCGCCGACACGACGGCCCTGGCCCGGCAGGCGTTCGCGCAGATGGGCCCGCGCCGCCGCGCCGTTCCGGTGATCCTCTTCCACGGCGACGCCGACCCCGTCGTCCCCTACCAGTGCGGCCTCCAAGCCCTGGAACAGTGGCGCCAGACCGACAACCTGGCCCTCGCCGCCCAGGGACTGCCCGCCGTCGCCTCCCAGCCCACCCGGACCACCGACGCCACCGTCCCCGGCGGCCGCGCCTACACCGTGACCGAGTACGGCTCCCTGCTGGAGTTCTGGACCGTCCACGGCATGGCCCACAAGTGGTCCGGCGGCTCCACCGACGCCGAGGTCGCCCAGTTCGGCGACCCCGCCGGTCCCGGCGCCTCCACCGCCGCCTGGGAGTTCTTCGACCGGCACCACCTGTGAGCCGCGGCGGGCGGGGCGGAGCGGAGCCGGTCGGCGCCGCGGCGGGCGGGGCGGGACTCCCGCGGCCGGCGCGGCCTCCGAACGGGGCATCAGGGCGGATGCCGTTGCCGGGTGCCGGAGCACGGCCCCCGGCACCCCGCGGGTGACGGTGCCGGCGATCGTGCGAATCAGTAGGCCGTCCGGAGGCATGTTTCCCGCGGATCGGGTCACCAGTATGAGCGTCCCAGTAGACAGACGAAGGAGATGACAGACCCATGGGTGCTCTTCTGCTCGTACTGCTGCTCGCCGTCGTGCTCTTCGGTCTCGGTTTCGCGCTGAAGGCGCTGTGGTGGGTCGCGCTGTTCGTCCTGGCGGTGTGGCTCCTCGGCTTCGTCGTGCGCACCGTCGACGATGCCGGCGGCCGGCGCCGCTGGTACCGCTGGTGACGTCGCCGCCGCCGTTCAGGAGGAACTGACGGCGCCGCGTCGGCCGCCCGGCCGGAAGGCCGCGGAAGGCCGTCGCCCCCGGGAGGACGCCGTGCCGGGAGCACCCGACGCAGCAGGTCAGGAGGAGGATCACCGTCAACCCTCCGGTTCCTGACCGGCAATCGGCCCCGAGTGCGCCTGCTGTGGTCCGAAGCCGTCATGGCTTCGGACCACAGCAGGCGCCGTTGCCGGTCGGCCGGTGCCCACCACCTGGGGCAGCCGCCCCGGCGCGCTCCACGCCCGTTCCCGAGGTGCCGCCGAGCGGACTCGACACGACCACGCCCCACCCGTACGACCAGAAGGACCGCTTCGCATGAGGAAAGCCCTGAACGACCTCGACGCCCGGCTGTTCGTCAGAGTGGCCTCCCGTCGCCTGCGCGGCACCGACCCGTGGCTTTCCCGCCTGACCCGCGCCGCCGACCACGGGAAGCTGTGGATGGCCGGCGCGGCACTGCTGGGCGCCAGCGGCAACCGGACCGCCCGGCGTGCCGCCCTGCGCGGAGCCGGCTCCCTGCTGCTCGCCTCCACCCTCGCCAACGTCGCCGCCAAGGGCCTCGCCCGCCGGCCCCGTCCCGCCCTCGACCCCGTGCCGATCGTGCGGCGCCTGCTCAAGCAGCCCGTCACCAGCTCCTTCCCCTCCGGGCACTCCGCCTCGGCCGCGGCCTTCGCCACCGCCCTGGCCATCGAGTCGCCGCTGCTGGGCGCCGTCGCCGCTCCGGTGGCCGCCGCGGTGATGGCCTCGCGCGTCTACGTCGGTGTCCACTACCCCGGCGACGTCCTGGCCGGGGCCGCCCTGGGAGCGGGGACGGCCGCGCTCACCCTGCGCTGGTGGCCGCGCCGCAACGACCGTCCGGCCGACACGGCCGCCCCCGTGGTGGAGGCGCCCGCCCTGCCCACCGGCGCGGGCCTGTACGTCGTGGTCAACGGCGCCTCGGGCTCCGGAGCCCTGACGAGGGCCGACAACCAGGAGCGGTCCGTCGAGGAACTGCGCCGGGAACTGCCCGACGCCCGGATCCGGGTGTGCGCGGAGGGCGATGACCTGGCCGCGCTGTTGGACCAGGCCGCGGCCCTCGCCGTCAAGTCGGACGGTGCGCTGGGCATCTGCGGCGGTGACGGCAGCGTCAACCTGGCCGCGTCCGTCGCCACCCGGGAAGGCCTGCCGCTGGCGGTGTTCCCCGGCGGCACCCTGAACCACTTCGCCGTCGACCTGGGCACCCACACCCTGCGCGCCACCGCCGACGCCGTCAAGGCCGGCAGCGCCTGCGCCGTCGACCTCGGGGTGGCCGCCGGCGAGCACGGAGACCGGCAGCTGTTCCTCAACACCTTCAGCATCGGGATCTACCCCGAACTCGTCCGGGCCCGCGAACAGTTGGAGAAGCGCCTGGGCAAGTGGCCCGCCCTCGCCGTCGCCCTCGTCCGCGTCCTGGCCGACGCCGAACCCGTGCGGCTGACCGTCTCCGGCGTCCCCCGGACCCTGTGGATGCTCTTCGCCGGCAACGGCACCTACGACCCGCCCGGCTTCGCCCCCACCCACCGCACCTCGCTGGACGGCGGCCGGCTCGACATCCGCGCCGTCGACGGCAGCCACCCCTTCGCCCGCACCCGCCTCCTGTTCGCCTTCCTCACCGGCACCCTGGCCACCTCCCGCGTCTACCGCGAGGCGCGCCTGGCCGCCCTCGACCTCACCGACCTCCACGAGGTCCGGCACCTCGCCGTCGACGGCGAGGCCGTCCCCGCCCCCGACCGGCTGCGCCTGTCCAAGACCACCGCGGCGCTGACCGTCTACCGGCCCGAACGCCCCGCCGTCCCCTGAGCCGCCCCTCTGCCGGGCGCGCCACCGGGCTTCTCGCGCGACGAAGTCCGGTGGCGCGCAGGGCTGTTCAACCCTGGAGGGAGGCGAGCCAGGACGTCAGCAGGCGGTTCACCTCCTCGGGGCGCTCCTGCTGGACCCAGTGCCCGCAGCCGTCCAGGACGTGGCTGGAGACCAGGCCGGGGATGGTGACGGGGTAGGCGGCGATCGCGTCGGCCATCCAGGTCGTGGAGGCGTCCAGGGCACCGCCGATGAACAGGGACGGCTGCTCGATCGGGGCGCCGTCGTAGCGGGCGAGGTCCTCCCAGTCGCGGTCCACGTTGCGGTAGCGGTTGAGGGCCCCGGTCATGCCGGTGCGCTCGAACTCCCCGGCGTACACGTCGAGGTCCTCCTCGGTCAGCCAGGCGGGCAGCCCGCCGCCGGGGAAGCGGTCGCGCAGCCGGCCGCCGGCGCGGGCCACGAAGTGGGGGTCGGGCTCGTCCGGGGCGGGCATGGTGTCGGCGGACATGGCCGCGTAGAAGCCCGCGAGCCAGCCCCGGACGTCGGGCTCCATCTCCGCTTCGGCCCGGCCGGGCTCCTGGAAGTACGAGACGTAGAACTCCTCGTCACCGCCCATCCGCGCGAAGGCCTCGGTGGGGCGGGGGCCGCCGGGCGGCGCGTAGGGGACGCTCAGCAGGCCGACGGCGCGGAAGACCTCGGGGTGGAGCAGCGCGGAGGCCGCCGCGATGCCGGAGCCCCAGTCGTGCCCGACGACCACCGTGCTCTCCTCGCCCAGGGCGCGCACCAGGGCGACGTTGTCCGCCACCAGGTCGAGCATCCGGTAGGCGTCCGTCGCGGCCGGCTTGGAGGAGCGGCCGTAGCCGCGCACGTCGAGCGCCACGGCCCGGTACCCGGCCGCCGCGAGGGCCGGGAGCTGGCGGCGCCAGGAGTACCAGGACTCGGGGAAGCCGTGGACGAGCAGGACCAGCGGTCCGGTGCCCTGCTCGACCAGGTGCAGGCGCCCGGCGGGTGCCTCGACGGTGCGGTGGCGCGGATCGGGGGACGGCGTGGGCAGGCGCATGGTTCTCCTCGGTTCACGGGCGGCCGTGGTTGCCCCCCGATCCTGCGGCGCGACGGCCGCCCGACGCGAACGCCCTTGTCATTCTGGCAAACTGCCAGGACAGGGCGGTCGAGACGGCATGGCCGGAGGGAGTGGGGCGGCAGTGACGGCGACGGCGACGGCGACGGCGACCGACGACGGCGACCGACGACGGCGTGGCCGACGCGCTGGCGGCCATGGGGCCCCGGCTGCGAGCCGCGCGCGAGCGGCGCGGGGTCACGCTCACCGGCGTCGGCCGGGCGACCGGCATCTCGCTCAGCACGCTGTCGCGGATCGAGACCGGCCGGCGCAAGCCGACCCTGGAGGTGCTGCTGCGGCTCGCGAAGGCGTACGACGTCTCCCTGGACGAGCTGGCCGGCACCGCGCCCGTCGCCTCGGCCGGACCGCGCGTCCCGGTTCCGCGGCATCGCGGCGACGACAAGGTGGTGCTGCCGCTGACCCGGTACGTGGGGGGCCTGCACGCCCACAAGCACGTCCTGCCCGCCGTCGACGCCCCGCCGCCCCGCCCGCGGCAGGTCTCCCACGACGGGTACGAATGGCTGTGCGTGCTGTACGGGCGGCTGTGGCTGGCGCTCGGCGAGCAGGACCTCGTCCTGGGCGCCGGCGAGGTGGCCGAGTTCGACACCCGCACCGCCCACGGGGTCGCCAACGCCGGGCCGGGCGGACCGGTCGAGTACCTGGTCATGTTCGGGCCCCAGGGAGAGCGCCTGCGACCGCGCACCCCGCCCCTCGGCCGCGGGGCCCCGTAGGACGGAGCGCAGCGGCCGGGACCACTCCCCCGCCGCGGTGGCCGCCGTGTCACGTCTCGGCGGCGCCGGCGTCGGCGCCGCGCGGCGGGCGGCGGGCGGCGGGCGGCGCCGACGCCAGCGGCGGGCATGACGGGGAGAGCCGGGCGACGACCTCGTCGCGGACGTCGAGGCCTGCGGCGCGGAGCCTGGTGACGGCGGTGTCCGAGCGGCGCGTGTCGACGAGCACCGTGGGGTGAGGAGCAGGGCCAGCCCCCCAAGCTCGGCCCGCGTCCTGAGCCGGCGCCGACAGCCACTCGTCCGCCGGGCGCAGCGGGCGGCGTCCGGCGGCAGCGGGGGCGGCGTGGCCGGCGGCCGGGCATCCCGGGTGCGGCGCCCGTGGGGGACGCCGCACCCGGGACGCCGTCGGGTCAGAGCACGACCTCCTTGAGGAGGCCGGTCGCGACGTCGAAGACGAAGCCGCGCAGGGCGTCCGTGTGCGGGACGAAGGGGCTGGTGCGGATCCGGGCGGCCGACTGGCGGACGTCCGTCTCCAGGTCGGTGAAGGCCTCGGCGGCCCACGGGGGCTTGATGCCGGTCTCCTCGCGGATCGACTCGCGGAAGGCGTCGTCCCCGAAGGTGAGCATGCCGCAGTCGGTGTGGTGGACGAGGACGATCTCCCGCGTCCCGAGCAGCCGCTGGCTGATCGCCAGCGAGCGGATGGCATCGTCGGTCGCCACCCCGCCCGCGTTGCGGATCACGTGCGAGTCGCCCTCGGCGAGACCGAGCGCGCCGTACACGTTGAGCCGGGCGTCCATGCAGGCCAGGACGGCCGTGTGACGGGCCGGCGGGAGCGGGAGCGGCCCCTCGAAGGCCGCGGCGTAGGCGGCGTTGTTGCGCAGGTAGTGGTCGGTGGCGGTGTCGGTCATGGTGGACGGCTGTCCCTTCGGTGCGGTCGGATCGTGGCCGGCCGGTACACGCGGGCGCCCTCCCTCCCCCCGCACGCGACGGGAACGTGCCGCGGACGCCGGGGGCGGGCGGCACAGGACGGGGCGGTGCACGGCGGCGATGTGGAGCGGAGAAGTGTCCGCGTGTCCCGGCGGATGTGTCCGGAGCACAGCGCGACGGGACCGCCGGTCGGAGCGACGGCGGGCCCGCGTGACGGCAGCGGACGACGGCCGCCACGGCGCGCCGGTCGGTACGGTACCGAGGCCGACGGCGGGGCCGGGCGGATCGGGTGATCAGACGATGACCGGACAGCCGGTGGAGTGGATGCGGCCGAAGTCGATGTGACGACGGCGGACGAGCACGGTCATGCGGGCACCGTACTGCCCGACGCCTTTGCCCCGCTCGGGAATCACCCATTCTCCACTCCGCCGGGTGACCGCGTTCGCGGGCCGGCGGCAGGACGGCAAGCCGCGACCCCGAGACCGCACATGACGAGGCATGAGACCTGGGCCGTAGGCCGGCCCGACGACGTACGCCGCAGGTCGGAGCGTGAGCCCATCCCCGCGCCGTACGTGATGCCGGTGCGGCGGAACGGAGACTGGAGGCGATTTCCGAAGCACTGGATCTGCACGGAGGACGGGCATGGTTCTGCGACACGGACGGCTGCACGACCGGGTGCACGGGCGAGTTCACGGACGGCTTCCGCGCTGACGGTCGGGGCGGTGGCGACCGTACTGGCGGCGCTCACCCCCGTGACGGCGTTCGCGGCGGGCGATCCGCTCCAGCGCTACGCCCAGCAGCGACTCCGGTGGGAGCGCTGCGCAGCGGACCAGCCGGCGACGTTCGAGTGCGCGAAGGTCACGGTGCCGCTGGACTACGCCGACCCCGGCGGCCGGACGATCGACATCGCGATCTCGCGGGTCAAGGCGGGCAGCGCGCAGCAGCGGCACGGCGCGCTGCTGATCAACCCCGGGGGCCCGGGCGGCCCGGGGTTGACCATGCCCGTGGAGATGGAGCCGCTGCTGGCGCCGCAGGTGCGGGAGCGATTCGACCTGATCGGGTTCGACCCACGCGGGGCCGGGCGGAGCTCACCGATCGGCTGCGACCTGACGCCCGACCAGCGCACCTATCAACACCCTTACTCCGCAGGGACGTTCGCGAAGGACGTGGCCTGGGCCCGGACGGTGGCCGACAAGTGCCGGGCCAAGGCGGGGGACCTGCTGCCGCACATCACCACCCGCAACACGGCGCGGGACATGGACGTCGTCCGGGCCGCGCTGGGCGAGCGGCGGATCTCCTACTTCGGCTACTCGTACGGCACCTACCTGGGTGCCGTGTACACCCAGATGTTCCCCCAGCGCTCCGACCGCTTCGTGCTCGACAGCGCGCTCGATCCTTCGCTCGTGTGGCGCGGGATCCTCCGGGAGATGTCGGCGGGGGCTGAACTCGCCTTCACCCGCTGGACGGAGTGGGCCGCGGCCCGCGACGCCGTCTACGGGCTGGGGGCGACGGCGGCGCAGGTCCGCAGGACGTACTGGGACCTGGTGGCCCGCGCCGACCGCGCGCCCGTCCCGACCGAAGGCGGGTCGCTCGACGGCGACGCCATCCGCTCCGGCTACGCCGGGTTCGTCCACCGGGAGTCCGCCGCCGCCTGGATCGTCGCACTGAAGGCCGCCGCCGAGGGCGGGCCGGCCGCGCCGGCGGTGCCGCCGGCCGTTCCGAGCGACAACACGGTCGCCGTCGCGTGGGCGATCTACTGCGGCGACGTCCGCGGCTGGCCGCGCGACCCCGAGCAGTACCGCCGGGACGCGGTCCGCGACCGGGCCCGCTACCCGCTGGCCGGGGACCTGGGGGCCAACATCCTCCCGTGCGCGTTCTGGAAGCCCGCGGGCGGCGAGCCGGCCACCGTGGTCAACAACGACGTCGGCGCGCTGATCGTGCAGAACGAGTGGGACCCGCAGGCGACGCTGACCATGGCCCAGGGCATGCGCCGGGCGCTGCACGGTGCGCGGATGGTCACGGTGGCCGGAGGTGAAGGCCACGGCGTGGTGGTGGCCGGCCCCTCCTGCGCGGACGACACCGTCACCCGCTACCTGACCACGGGCCGACTTCCCGCGAAGGACCTGACCTGCGGAGGTTCCGCCCCTCACCCGCCTCGCCTGCCGAGCGGCCGTAGCCACCTCGCGGCGGCGGCCACCACATGACGGTCGTGCGGGCGCGGGGCGCATCGGCCACGAAGCCCTTCACGGCGCAGTGGCCGTGGACGGTGGGAGCCTCCAGGCGAGAACGGCGTTGACGGCGTCAGCCGAGCCGAGGGCATGGCCCTGGTACTGGCGCAGCAGCTGCTCGGCCTCGGCGTGCAGGCGGCGGTCGACAGGTGGCGGGGCAACGAAGAAGCCCTACCCGGCGAGCGCGCCGAGGCGGGTGATGGCGTTGATGGCCTCGGTCTCGCCCGCTCGGCGGGTGAGGAGATGGTCGAGTTCCGTCATCACCATCGGGGAGACGACCAGGACCCGCACGAACGAGAGCGCCTCGGCGCCCTGGACGTGGAGGTCATCCTTGCGACCGAGACGCCGGGAGGGGCGGCGGTCACCGACCGGTGCCTTCGTGCAGCCAGTCGCCGGCATCGGCGGCCAGGTTCGGCGGGCCGTCGAACAGCGCCCAGTCCACGATCGGCTCGGAGGGGATCAGCAGAACGCCGGCCGCGTGCTCGATCGCCAGATCCTCCGGGGTGCGACCGAGTACTGCGGCCAGGTCCCGCAGGATCTGCGCTTCTGACTCAGAAGCCGGTTCGCCCTGATGGTGCATCAGTTCACTCCATCTGTGCGGTGGTCCTGCGGAGTCGACGGTATCGGCGCACACGTGGTCCCGGGGGCCGGTCTCGGTCGGCCGCCACTGCGGGCAGAAGCGGCCTGAGGCAGCCGGGAAGGTGCGGGCTGTCGGGCCTCCCGGCGTACCTCTCGACTTCGCACAAGCCGCCGCGTGATCTCCACCAAACGTGATCAGGACAACTGCCTGACGGCTCACAACCCTCGGATGGCGTCGTCCAGATCAGAGCCGTAGGAGGCCCAGCAGATTACTGAGCCGTCATCGTCGAGCTGACCCATGAACCAGTCGTCCTCGGCTCTCACGAGGCACAGGTCGTGGAAGGAGAGGATGACGTCAGGCTGGAGGGGGATGTAGTCAGCACGGCCGCACTCCTCGACAACGACGAGTCGTTCGAGGGACAGCAGGGCCGCTTCGGGGTCCCCTGATGCGGAGCGCACCCGCTCGATCGTCCACCCGTCGGGAAGTCCTGCGTTCACTGCCGCATGATCGCAGCGGATGGCGTCTCACAGCCACTCGCTTATGGCGGCGACCAGCACTTTGGCCTCGTAGCGGACCGCGAGCTTGTCGTATCGCGTGGCTACCGCGAAGTGGCGCTTGAGGCGGTCGATCCCGCACTCCACTGCGTGGCGCTCCTTGTAGTCGTCCTTGTCGAACCTCGGTGGCCGGCCCGTGGGAGCCGCGCTTCTTGCGGTTGGCGATCTGGTCGCGCTTCTCCGGGATCGCGCAGCCGACGCGGCGTCGGCGCAGGTAGACGCGGTTTGTGCGGGAGCCGTAGGCCTTGTCGGCGCGGACCTTGTCCGGCCGGGTGCGCGGCCGTCCCGGCCGAGACGCGGCACACGGATGCGGCCCAGGACGACCTGGAACTGCGGGGAGTCGCCGCGCCGTCCGGCGGTGATTACGAGCGACATCAGCTTCTGGGCCTGCTCGACCGCCAGGTTGGATCTTGGTGGTCAGTCCGCCGCGGGAGCGTCCGAGTCCGTGGTCGTCGGGCTCGGTGAAGAGCGCCGCCGGGCAGCTCGACCTACAGGTCCCACTTTTGCGCGCGCCGGCCGCGTGCTGATGTGCGCGGGCGATCGTGGAGTCCACGGAGATGTCCCAGGTGATCAGACCCTTCGCATCGGCCCGGGCCTGGAGCTGTTCGAGAATCCGGTGCCACGTGCCGTCGCGCTCCCAGCGGCGGAACAGCCTGTACACCGTCTCCCACGGCCCGTACCGCTCGGGCAGATCCCGCCACGGTCTGCCGGTGCGGGTACGGACCCGTATGCCGTTGATCAGCTGCCGCTTGGTGTGCACGGCGGCCGACCGGGCTTGATGCCCTGCGGCAGCAGCGGTTCCAGCACTGCCCCCTGGGCGCCCGCCAGGTCTCCGCAAGCCATAAAACGTGATCATCGCATGACCTTGATCCACTTCTGAAACACGCCCTAGTACTGCAACGGTGCTTAGCATGACGGGGCTTCAGCCGTCGGGCTGTGGCCTCGTCGCTTGTAGTGGCTGGTCCGGGCCTGGTGCTGGCG